>NZ_JBAPKY010000037.1:0-37368 GCF_037083785.1 Roseovarius sp. D22-M7 | reverse complement strand
GACGCGGCGCAGGTCAACGGTGCGCGGACGCCCCAGCCTGTTCGGGCCGGGCAGACGCGGGCCAATGACGGCCCACTCCGCATCCGGCAAATCGCCTGGATATCTTATCGCCGTGCGCATATGCTGTTCGCGGGTGAGTTCGGTCCAGGCCATCGTGATCTCCGTTCAGCTTCGACACCTGAACAGAATCACAACCTGCTGAATTCACTCAACTCATTTCCGATCAGGCTCTTAGATCGTGTCGGCCCGTCATAGTCGCCGTCATTGACAGCCTGTCTCTTCACCCAGCCGCGCCGCGTGGTGCCACCGCATCCAGATTTGCAATTCGCTTCGTTCTCCAGAACCCTACGCACCGCGCGTGCCGACACCTCTGTCGAAAACGGTTCAACGGGTTTCCTGTGGTCATTTCTTACCTTCCGAGCTTTTTGCTATCTGGTAGTCCCGGCAAGGTTCATTCTTGAAGCGATCATCGACGGCGTCTTTTGCATACGCAGGGATCACTGCGGCATCGGGATCGGCCCGACATCGTCGGGTATCTGGTAGCCGCGCTGCACCGCGGGACGTGCGGCAAGCTCGCGGTACCAGCGCAGCACGTTGGGAAACGCCGTCAGATCGACCCCGTGCCACGTGTGGCGCGCCACCCACGGGAAGGTCGCGATGTCGGCGATCGAATAGTCGGGACCCAGATAGGCGCGGTCCGCAAGATGGCGGTCGAGCACGCCGTAAAGTCGCTGCGTCTCGCCGGCGAAGCGGTCTTCGGCGGGCTGCGACAGCCCCTTGTTGAAGTGCAGGAAGAAATGCGCCTGCCCCAGCATCGGCCCGAAGCCGCCCATCTGCCACATCAGCCACTGCATGACCTCCATGCGCGCGCCAGTCTCCGTGGGCAGCAAGCGCCCGCTGCGTTCGGCAAGATAGACGAGGATCGCGCCGGACTCGAACAGCGGCAGCCCGGTCTCATGGTCGAGGATCGCGGGGATCTTGTTGTTCGGCGACACCTTGAGAAACTCGGGCGCGTACTGCGCGCCCTTGCCGATATCGATCGGCACGACGGTGTAGGGCCAGCCCAGTTCCTCGAGCATGATGGAGACCTTGCGCCCGTTGGGCGTGCCCCATGTGTAAAGGTCGATCATCCGGGTCGCCCTCTCTCTTTCGCAATCCGTCGATGTTGGCAGAAATCGCCGAGCGGGTCCACAGCGTGCCGCGCCTTGGGGGCTTGCGGTCAAGAACCGGGCCGGGGTGCCAAAATTTCGCCGCGGCAGCGCCGCAGGATCATTTTTGTCCATGCACCCACCGATCCTTGTGGTATTTCAAGGCTATGGACATCGTGCTGATAACCACCTTCATCGCCGCGCTCTTCCTCGTCATCGGCATCGCCGAGCCGTTGGCGGCGCGGTTGCGGCTGCCCTACAGCGTCATCCTCGCGACCCTGGGCATCCTGATCGGCGCCGGCGCGATCTTCTTCCAGCGCACCGAGCTGACCGACGCGCTCAACCCCGTGGCCGAGGCGATCCTCGGGATACCGATACGGTCCAACGTGTTCCTCTACGTGTTCCTTCCGACGCTGCTGTTCCAGGCCACCCTTGGCATGAACCTGCGGCGGATGCTCGACGACTGGGTGCCGATCCTCGTGCTGGCGGTCGTGGCTGTGGTGGTCGCGACGCTCAGCGTGGGCTACGCGCTGGCCTGGGCCAGCACGCTGCCGCTGGCGGCCTGCCTGCTGATCGGCGCGATCGTGTCGACCACCGACCCGTCGGCGGTGGTCTCGATCTTCCGGTCGATCTCAGCGCCGCGCCGGCTGGCGCGGATCATCGAGGGCGAAAGCCTGTTGAACGACGCCGCGGCGATCGCGCTTTTCGGTCTGTTCATGGGCTTCGTGATGCTGGGCGTCCCGGATCCCAGCCTTGGCGACGCGCTGGCGCGGTTTCCGCTACTGATTGGCGGCGGCATGTTCACCGGCTGGCTCGCGGCGCGGGTCGCGGTCTGGATCATGGCGCTTTTCCGCGGGCATGAACTGGCGATCATCTCGATCTCGGTGGCGCTGCCCTACCTCGCCTATATCGGGGCCGAGCAGAGCATCGGCGCCTCGGGGGTGATCGCCGTCGTGGCCGCGGGCCTGACGCTGAACCTGACCGGGCCGGGGCGTCTGCCGCCGCAGGCCTGGACCAACCTGCGCGAGGTCTGGGGGTTGCTGGCGCATTGGTCGGGGGCGCTGATCTTCATCCTCGCAGCACTGCTGATCCCGCGGCTTCTGGAACAGGTCCGGATCGAGGATTTCGTGCTGATCGGCGTGGTGATCCTCGCGGCCATCGCGGCGCGCGTGGTGATCCTCTTCGCGGTGCTGCCAATGCTGACGATGATCCGGATCTCGCCGGCGATCGAGCGTCCCTACCGCGTCGCGATCCTCTGGGGCGGCCTGCGCGGCGCAGTGACGCTGGCGCTGGCGCTGGCGGTGACCGAAAGCTTCCGGGTGCCCGACGACATCCAGCGCGTGGTCGGCATCCTCGCCACCGGGTTCACGCTGTTCACGCTGCTGGTGCAGGGCACGACGCTGCGCACGATCATCGGCTGGCTCGGGCTCGACCGGCTGTCGCGGATCGATCAGGCGCTGTCGCGACAGGTCGTCGCCGTGGCGCTGCAGACCGTGCGCGAGGACGTGGCGCGCACCACGGAAAACTACGATCTCGATCGCGACATCGTGCGGTCCGAGGCCAAGCGTTTCGGCGACCGTCTGGATGTCGCGGTGAAACAGGCCGAAGACAGCGCCGACATCGTCAATCGTGACCGCGTGACGCTGGGGCTGATCGCGCTGGCAGGGCACGAACGCGACACGATCCTGGTACGCGTGCGCGAGCGGACGATCTCGGCGCGGATGACCGAACAGGTCCTGTCGGATGCCGACCGGCTGATCGAGGGCGCGCGATCGCAGGGCCGCAGCGGCTACCAGCGCGCGGCGCGGCGCAGTGTCGCCTATGGCCGCGCCTTCCGCGCCGCCGTCGTGCTGCACCGGCGGCTGGGGCTATCGGCGCCGCTGGCGCGGATGACCGCCGACCGGTTCGAGATCCTGCTGTCACAACGCCTGATCCTGCGCGATCTGGGCACCTTCATCGACGGGCGTATCCGTCGGATCCACGGCCGGCGCGTGGCAGAGTTGTTGCACGAGTTGCTGTCGCGCCGGATCGAGGCGGTCGAGACCGCGCTCGAGGGGCTGCGCCTGCAATATCCCGGCTATGCCGAGAAACTTCAGCGCCGCTTCATCCGCCGCACCGCGCTGCGGCTGGAGGAACGCGAATATACCGCGATGCGCGAAGACGGACTGATCGGCGCCGAGGTGTATACCGCGCTGATGGAGGATCTCGCGGCGCGCCGCGCCGCCGCTGAGGAACGCCCGCGCCTCGACATCGCGCTGCAACGCACAGAGCTCGTGCGGCAGTTCCCGCTCTTCGCCGATCTCGACGACGCCGCGATCAAGCGTCTGGGGCGGGCGCTGGAAACCCGCTACGTCAATGCCGGCGACATCATCATCCGCAAGGACAGCGCCGCGAAAAGCGTGTTCTTCATCTCGTCGGGCGCCGTCGAGGTGGAAACCGCCAGCCAGACCTGGCGCTTCGGGCGCGGCGAGATGTTCGGCGAGATGGCGATCCTGATGAACCGCACCCGCCCCGCCGAGGTGCGCGCGATCGCCCCCTCGACGCTTCTGGTACTCGACGAGGCGCGGTTCCGCCGGCTCTTGGCGCGCAGCACCGCCCTGCAGAAAGCCGTGCGCACCAGTGCCGAGACCCGCGGCATAGACCCGCAACGCCTACTGCCCGACAAGCCCGGCAAGCCGGACAAATCCGACAGACCCGCCGACGCCGCCGAGTAGACCGTCACCGCGGGCCGCTCAGATCTCCTCGCGCACCTGGGCATAGGCAAGCGCCGCGAAGATGCCCGTCCCGCCCAGGATGTTGCCCGCGAGCGCCGGCAGGATGCCGTCGACGAAGGCCGTGACGAGTTCAAGCTCTTCGAGTGCTGTCAGGATGAAAAGCTCGGTCGCACCGGCCACGACATGCGACATGTCCCCCAGTCCGATCATGTAGGTCAGGATCACGATGATCATGACCTCGCCCGCGCTTTTCATCCGGGGCAGAAGCCAGACCAGCCCCGCCACGATGAAGCCCGCCGGGATGCCGCGTGCGAAATGCTCAACCGGCGTGGCCGCGGCAAAGTCGCGCGAGACCGCGAGGATGCCCGCGAACCGGTCGGCCGGCACGATGTGCCCGTGCGCAAGCACCCAGGCGGCGGCAGCGCACCCGACAAGGTTCGCGGCAAAGACGATGCCCCACAACCGGATGATACGCCACAATTGCCTGAATCCCGGCGCCAGGAACAGCGGCAGGATCGGGGTGATCGTCTTCTCGGTGAAAAGCTGCATCCGTCCGAGGATCACCATCAGGAACCCCACGGTATAGCCGAGATTCGAGATGCCGTCGGTCCACCGCGCCTCGGGCAGGATCGAAACGAGAAACCCGGTGCACAGGACCGAGGTGCTGATCGCCAGTCCCGCGGCGATACCGGACCACCAGTTGGCGCTGGACGGACGCGCCAGCTCCTTTTCACCCTCACGCCGGATCACGTCGAAAATGACCGAGGTCGAGGGTTTCGCGTGCACGCCCTCGCGATGCTCGTCCGTCTGATCGCCCGCGGTGTTCTCTGCCATCGTCCTGCACCTCCATGCTCGGAGCTGGCCCGTCCATCAAGGAAGACGGGCCGCGCAATGACACGGCCTGATCGGCCGCGCCGCCCTGCAAATGTGTTTTCCCGTCCTTCGCGATATAGGGATCTTCAGCGGCTTGCGACAATGCGTGCCGCGCCTCCGGCTCCGCGCCGGTCGTGACACCTAAGCTCAGGGACATGGCACCCGGAACCGGGCGGCTGAGACTGACCGCGACGCTTTCTAGAACAGGACATCCGGCAGCCATGTGGCCAACGACGGCAGCGCCCAGATCAGCCCGATCCCGATCGCCTGCAGGCCGATGAAGGGCACCACGCCGCGATAGATCTGGCCGGTGGTGATCTCGTCGGGCGCCGCTGCGCGCAGGTAGAACAGCGAGAACCCGAAGGGCGGCGTCAGGAAGCTTGTCTGCAGGTTGATCGCCAGCAGCACGCCCAGCCAGATCGGATCGTGGCCCATCACGATCAGCGCGGGCGCGACGAGCGGCAAAACGATGACCGAGATCTCGACGAAGTCCAGGAAGAACCCGAGGATGAACACGAAGATCATCACAAACAGCAACGCGCCCCCCGGCCCGCCGGGCAGGTCGTCCAGCAGGTTTGCCACGCGCGCTTCCCCGCCCAGCCCGACGAAGACCAGCGAGAACACCCCCGCCGCAAGAATCGTGGCGAAGATCATCGCGGTCATGGTCAGCGTGGACGTCAACGCCTCCTCGATGATCCCCGTCCGGATCCCGGCGCGCAGCGCGAGGCCGACCGCGATCAGCCCGCCGGCAGCAAGACCCGCGTAAAGCCCGCCTAGCGCCCAGTCGGCCGGGCCGATATCACTGCGTTGCAGGCGCACGGGAAAGGCCCCGGCCATCAGGGCCAGAACGATCAGTGCCCCGGCCCCGAACACGATCAGCCGCCGACAGAGGCCGGTCCGGCGCCCGGCCATCAGCAGCGCGCCGATCGCACCCACCGACGCGGCCTCTGTCGGCGTGGCGACGCCGAAAAGGATCGCCCCCAGCACCGCGAAGATCAGCAGCACCGGCGGCAGGATCGCCGCCAGAACCTCGCGCAGGCCGGGGGCGGCCAGCCCGGGATCGGCGGGCGGCATGTCCTGCGGGCGCAGTGCACCGCGGACAACGATGTAGCACAGATAAAGCGTGACCAGCAGCAGCCCCGGCAGGATGGCGGCGGCGAAGAACTGCCCCACCGACAGCGTCTCCACCGAGAACTTGCCCTGCTCGTACTGCGCCTGTTGGTAGGCGTTCGACATCACGTCGGCAAGGATGATCAGCAGCGTCGAGGGCGGGATGATCTGCCCCAGCGTGCCCGCGGTGCACACGATCCCCGACGCCACCGCAGGGTTGTAGCCCGCGCGCAGCATGGTGGGCAGCGCGATCATCCCCATGGCGACGACCGTCGCCCCGACGATGCCCGTCGAGGCCGCCAGCAGCGTGCCGACCAGCACCACCGACAGGCCGAGCCCGCCGCGCAGCCGGCCGAAACTGCGCCCCATCGTGTCGAGAAGATCCTCGGCGATCTTGCTCTTTTCCAGGATGGCGCCCATGAGGACGAAGACCGGGATGGCGATCAGAACCGTATTGCCGATCAGCCCGAACACCCGCTGCCCGAGCGCCCCCAGAAGCGTCACGTTCATCTCGCCCAGCATCCAGCCCAGATAGGCGAACGCCACGGCGACACCGGCAATGCTGAACGACACCGGAAATCCTGACAGGATCGCAATCATCAATGCTGCGAACATGATCAGGTCGAGATAATCGGTCATTCATCGACCTCTGAAACGACAAGGCGGATCACAAGCGACACTGATTGCAGCAGGATCAGCACGCAAAAGGCCGGGATCAGGGATTTCAGCAGGAACACCGCCTCGATCCCGCCAACCGAGATCGGGCCTTCGAGAATCTTCCACGAATTCCGCACCGAGGGCCACGACCAGTAGAGCAGCGCGCTCATCGACGGCATCAACAGGAACAGATGACCGAAGATGTCGATGCATCGCCGGACCGCCCGGCTCGCCTTGGCGTAAAAGACATCGACGCGGACATGTTCATCCACCAGAAGCGTGAACCCCGCTCCCAGCATGAACAGCGTCGCATGCATGTAAAGGACGCTTTCCTGTGCCGCGATCGAGTTGACGCCAAACACGTATCGCCCGATCACGATGCAGAATTGCACCAGCACCATCAGCAGCGCCAGCCAGCGCACGCCGCTGGCCACCGCGCGGTTCATCCGGTCGATCGCAGTCGCCAGTTCCAGCATCCCCGTCCCTCATCGATCATGGTGCGCGGCCTGCGCCGCGCACCACTCGCGGCTCAGTACCCGAAAACCTCCGCGCGGGCGTTCATCTGGCCATTATCGGCATAGGTCATGTAGCCGCCGACAAGGTCGCGGTACGCGATGAAACTTTCGGTGATGCGACGCACCAGTTCGTCATCGTCGGAAAGGTATTCCTGCATGACCTCTTTCGCGGCCGCGCCCATCGCCGCGATCACGTCGTCGGGCAGCTTGTGCACCTTGACGTCATGCTCCTCGACGAGCGTCTTCAGCGCTTGCGCATGCTTGGTCGTGTATTCGGTCCAGACCGGGTTATAAAGCCCGAGGCAGGCTTGCGTGACGACCTCCTTCAAATCGTCGGGCAGGTCCGCGAAGGCCGCGGCGTTGACACCGCATTCCTCGGCCGAGGACGGCTCGCCGACGCCGGGCCAGTAGTAATAGGGTGCCACCTGGTAATAGCCAAGCGCCGAGTCGGTCCACGGGCCGATGAACTCGCCCGCGTCCAGCGCGCCGGTCTGCAGCGCCTGGAACATCGCCGAGCCGCTCATCGCCTGCGCCGCCATGCCGAGCTTCGACGCCATCTGCGAGGCGATGCCGGTGGTGCGGAACTTCAGCCCCTTGAGATCCTCGACCGACGCGATCTCGTTGCGGAACCAGCCCGCCCATTGCGGTCCGGAATTGCCGCACAGGAACGGCTTGATGCCGAAGCGGCCATACATCTCGTCATAAAGCACCTGTCCCCCGCCATGCGCCATCCAGCCGAATTGCTCGTCGGCGCGCAGCCCGAAGGGTTGCGAGCCGAACAGCAGGATACCTTTCGATTTCGAGCCCCAATAGGCCGGCACCGCGTGGTAAAGCTGGGCCGTGCCTTCGGACACGGCATCGAAGACGCCGCCACTGGGGACGATCTCGCCGGCGGCGTAGAGCGTGACCGTGATGCGCCCGCCCGACAGCGTGGTGATGCGGTCAGCCAGCGTTTGTGCGGCGACCCCCGGCCCGGGCAGGTTCTTGGGCCAGGCCGAGACCAGCGACCACTCGCGCCTCTCTTGTGCGAGAGCGGGGGCGGAAAGGGCGGTGGCGGCGGTGCCGATGGCACCGGTCGTCAGAAAGTCACGTCTTTGCATCGGTCGTCTCCTCGTTGAAACTTCGGTGGTGTCCGGCGCCTCAGCCGAGGATGCGCGGCAGCCGCAGGCCATGTTCGCGCGCGCAGGCAACCGCGTCCTCGTAGCCCGCATCGGCATGGCGCCAGACGCCGCTGGCGGGGTCGTTCCACAGCACGCGCTTGATCCGGCGCGCGGCCTCGGGCGTGCCATCGGCGCAGATCACCATGCCGGCATGCTGCGAGAATCCCATGCCGACGCCGCCGCCGTGATGCAGGCTGACCCAGGTCGCGCCGCTCGCGGTGTTCACAAGCGCGTTCAGAAGCGGCCAGTCGCTGACCGCGTCAGAGCCGTCGCGCATCGCTTCCGTCTCGCGGTTGGGCGAGGCGACCGAGCCCGAGTCCAGGTGGTCGCGCCCGATCACCACCGGCGCGCTCAGCTCGCCGCTGGCCACCATCTCGTTGAACGCCAGCCCCGCAAGATGCCGCTCGCCCAGTCCGAGCCAGCAGATCCGCGCCGGCAGTCCCTGAAACGAGATCCGGTCGCGCGCCATGTCCAGCCAGGTGTGCAGCTTGGCATGGTCGGGAAACAGGTCCTTCAGCTTGGCATCGGTGCGGTGGATATCCTCTGGATCGCCCGACAGCGCGCACCAGCGGAACGGCCCCACGCCCCGGCAAAAGAGCGGCCGGATATAGGCGGGCACGAAGCCCGGAAAGGCAAAGGCATTCTCCAGCCCTTCCTCCAGCGCCACCTGCCGGATGTTGTTGCCGTAATCCAGCGTGGGCACGCCCGCGTTCCAGAAATCCACCATCGCCGCGACATGCACCTTCATGCTGGCGCGCGCGGCCTTTTCCACGGCCTTGGGATCGGTCTCGCGCCGGTCGCGCCACTCGGCCATGCCCCAGCCCTGCGGCAGGTAGCCGTTGGTCGGGTCATGCGCGCTGGTCTGGTCGGTCACCATGTCGGGGCGCACGCCGCGGCGGAAAAGCTCGGGGAAGACATCGGCGGCATTGCCCAGCAGGGCCACCGATTTCGCCTCGCCCGCCGCCGTCCAACGCTCGATCATCGCCAAAGCGTCGTCGAGACTGTCGGTCTGCGCGTCCACGTACCGCGTGCGCAGGCGAAAATCGATGCTGTCGGGGTTGCATTCCACGGCCAGGCAACAGGCGCCGGCCATCACCGCCGCCAGCGGCTGCGCACCGCCCATGCCGCCAAGGCCGCCGGTCAGGATCCAACGGCCCTTCAGATCGCCGCCATAATGCTGGCGCCCGGCCTCGGCGAAGGTCTCGAAGGTGCCCTGCACGATGCCCTGGCTTCCGATATAGATCCACGACCCGGCGGTCATCTGGCCGTACATCATCAGACCCTTGCGATCCAGTTCGTTGAAATGGTCCCAGGTCGCCCAGTGCGGCACGAGGTTGGAATTGGCGATCAGCACGCGCGGCGCGTCCATGTGCGTGCGGATGATGGCGATGGGTTTGCCCGATTGGACGACGAGCGTCTCGTCGGCCTCCAGATCCTTCAAACTGGCGACGATGCTGTCGAAATCTTCCCATGTCCGAGCCGCGCGCCCGATGCCGCCATACACTACCAGTTCGTGCGGGTTCTCGGCCACGTCCGGGTGCAGGTTGTTCATCAGCATCCGCAAGGGCGCCTCGGTCTGCCAGCTTTTCGCGGTCAGGTCGGGTCCGGTCGGCGGGTAGATGTCGCGGGTGTTCTTGCGCGGATCGCTCATTCGGGTCTCCAGTCGCTGAGGGTCTCGAGGATGTCTTGCAGATGCGTACGAAGAGGCTCAGCGCGCGCCGGATCGTAATCCCATGGCGGGGCCTCGGTCATGTAGGTGAACTGCGCCAGTTCCATCTGGATCGCATGGACGCCCGCATCCGGGCAGCCGTAATGCCGCGTCGTCCAGCCACCCTTGAACCGACCGTTGAGCACGCATGTGTAGCCCGGCGCGGCCTCGCAGATGCGCAGGGTTGCCGCCTCGATCCCCGGCGCGCAGGTGGCCCCGCCATTGGTACCGATGTTGAAATCCGGCAACGTCCCGTCGAAAAGATACGGGATCCGCGATCGGATCGAATGGCAATCGTAAAGCACCGCGAAACCGTGCCGCGCCTTGACCCGCTCCAGTTCCGTCGACAGCGCGGCGTGGTAGGGCGAATGATACGCGGCGCGTCGCGCTTCGATCTCGGCGACGTCGGGTTTCTGCCCCGGCAGGTAGATCGGCCGGCCGTCGAAATCGGTCAGGGGGCACAGCCCGGTGGTGTTCTGCCCGGGGTAAAGGCTCGCCCCCGACGGGTCGCGGTTGACGTCGATCACGTAGCGGTGGAGCGGTGTACGCACGGTCGTGACCTCCCCGGTCAGCCCGGCGTAAAGCCGGTCGATATGCCAGTCGGTATCGGCAAGGCCGCGCCCCGTCTCGTTGAGGCTGGCAAGGGTTTCAGGCGGCACATGCGTGCCGGCATGCGGCAGGCCCAGCACCAGCGGGCCATCGCCCCGGCTGACCTCGATCGTGGTCATACCGACACCTCGACCCCGGCGGCATGGACGAGGCTGCCGCTGGTGATACACTCCGCTGCCGCGTCCAGATCGGGGGCGAGATAGCGATCCTGCACCAGCCGCGGCACCACCCCGCGCACATGCGCCAGCGCGGCCTGCAAGGGCGCCGAGGTGACCAGCGGCGCGCGTTCCTCGATGCCTTGCGCGGCGCAGATCGCCTCGATCCCGAGGATCACCGACAGGTTGGCGGTCATCCGCCCCAGCCGCCGCGCGCCATGCGCGGCCATGCTGACATGGTCCTCCTGGTTGGCTGAGGTCGGCGTGCTGTCGGTCGAGCACGGATTGGCCAGGTGCTTGTTCTCGCTCATCAGCGCGGCGGTCGTGACCTCGGCGATCATCAGCCCGGAATTCAGCCCGGGCTCGGGCGTCAAGAAGGGCGGCAGATCATGCGACAGCGTCGGATCGACCATCAGCGCCACCCGCCGCTGCGCGATCGCGCCGATCTCGGACACGGCCAGCGCGATCTGGTCGGCGGCGAACGCCACGGGCTCGGCATGGAAATTGCCGCCCGACAGGATCTCGCCGGTCTCGGTGATCACCAGCGGGTTGTCGGTGACGGCGTTCGCCTCGACCTCCAGCGTACGGCCGGCCTCACGCAGAAGGTCAATCGCGGCGCCGGTCACCTGCGGTTGGCAGCGGATGCAATAGGGATCCTGCACGCGGGGATCGCCCTCGCGGTGGCTTTCGCGGATCTGGCTGCCCTCCAGCAAGCCGGCCATCGCCGCGGCGACGTCGATCTGGCCGCGGTGACCGCGCAAGCTGTGCATCGCCGGGTGCAGCGGCGCGGTAGAGCCCATGATCGCGTCGGTGGACATCGCCGCGGTCACCACCGCCGCCCGCGCCGCGCGGCGCGCGTCGAACAGAGCCGTCAACGCACAGGCGGTCGAGAACTGCGTGCCGTTGATCAGCGCAAGCCCCTCCTTTGGGCCCAGCACCACGGGGCGTAGCCCCGCCCGCGTCAGCGCCTCGGCGCCGGTCATACGCTGACCGCCATGCAGGGCCGCACCCTCGCCGATCATCACGGCGGCCATATGCGCCAGCGGCGCCAGATCGCCCGACGCGCCCACCGATCCCTGCACCGGGATGACCGGCAGCACGTCATCGGCCAGCATCGCCTCGATCAGCGCGCAGATGTCCCAACGGACCCCGGACGCGCCGCGCCCAAGGCTCAGAAGCTTCAGCGCCAGCATCAGCCGCACCGTCGCCGGCTCCAGCGGATCACCCACGCCGCAGCAATGCGACAGGATCAGGTTGCGCTGCAGCGTCTCGGTGTCCTCGGGCGCGATCCGAACCAAGGCCAGCTTGCCGAAGCCGGTATTCACGCCGTAGACAGGAACATCGCCCTGCGCGGCCTCGGCCACGATAGCCGCCGACGCGTCGATTCCGGCGTGCGCCGATGGCTCGAGGGTGACCGGCTCCGTGCCGCGCCAGATCGCCTCGAGCGTGTCCAGCGTCGTGGTACCGGGGGTCAGTGCATGCGTCATGTCTCACCTGCGAAGATGCGGGCATGGGATGGGTTGATGCCGATGCCGTAGGATAGCTCTGCCGGCTCCGCGACATCCCAGACCGCCAGATCGGCGCGCATGCCCGGCGCGATCACGCCGCAGTCCTTCAGGCCCAGCGCGCGGGCCGCGTTGCGCGTGGTCCCCGCCAGCGCCTCGGCCGGGGTCAGGCGGAACAGCGTGCAGGCAATGTTCATCGCCAGCAGCAGCGATCCCAGCGGCGACGATCCGGGGTTCCAGTCGGTGCCCACGGCCATCGGCACGCCGCGGTCACGGAACGCCTGCACGGGGGGTATTTTTCTCTCGTGCAGGGTGTAGAACGCGCCGGGCAACAGCACCGCCACGCTGCCCGCCGCGGCAAGGGCTGCGGCATCCGCGTCGCTGGCGTATTCGACATGATCGGCCGACAGCGCGCGGTATTCCGCCGCCAATGCCGTGCCGCCTTGATGGCTCAGTTGTTCCGCATGCAGCTTGACCGGCAGGCCGAGGCTTTGAGCGGCCTCAAAAACCCGCGCGATCTGCTTGGTGTCGAACGCGATCCCCTCGCAGAACCCGTCGACCGCATCGACCAGCCCTTCGGCCTGCGCGGCCTTCAGCGCGGGGATGCAGACCTCGTCGATATAGGTGTCGGCATCGGCCCCCTTGGGCACCGCATGCGCGCCCAGAAAGCTGGTGCGCACGCGGACCGGGCGGTGCCGGGCCAGCGCGCGGGCCACGCGCAGCATCTTCAACTCGGTCTCGCGGTCCAGCCCGTAGCCGGACTTGACCTCGACCGTGGCGACACCTTGGGCGATCAGCGCATCGACACGGGCCAGCGCCGTGTGCAGCAGCTCGGCCTCGCACGCCGCGCGCGTTGCGCCGACGGTCGAGACGATCCCGCCCCCGGCGCGCGCGATCTCCTCGTAGCTGACCCCCTCAAGGCGCATCTCGAATTCCCGCGCGCGATTGCCGCCATGCACGATATGGGTGTGACAATCGATCAGCGCCGGGGTCACAAGCCGCCCGTCGAAGCGCCGATGCTCCAGCCCCGCATGCGCCGCGGGCAGCTCCGCCGCAGGGCCGACCCACGCGATCCTCGGCCCCGACACAACGATCGCCGCGTCTTGGATCAGGCCGTAGCCCGGCCCAGCCGTTGGGTCCATCGTGGCCGCCGTCACGCCGGACATGACGAAAGAAGAGGTCATCTGCACTCCTTGTCACCCATCCCAGTTGGAGTTAATATGTCTATACATATTCTTGTCAACGGAGTTTTCGGCTTGCAGATCATCCATGCAGGACAGGCCCTTACACCGGATGGCTGGCAAGACGACTTGGCGGTCGCCATCGACGACAGCGGTCGAATCGCCGCGGTCGGGCCGCAATCGAGCATTGCCGACACGCGCGTCGACCTGCTGCTGCCCGCGCCTTTGAACCTGCACAGCCACGCGTTCCAGCGCGCCATGGCCGGGCTGACAGAGGCCCGTGGCCCCGACCCGCGCGACAGCTTCTGGACGTGGCGGCGGCTGATGTACCGCTTCCTCGACCAGCTTTCACCAGATGATATCGAGGCGATCGCGGCGCTCGTCTTCATGGAGATGCTCGAAGCCGGATACGGTGCCGTGGCCGAATTTCACTACCTGCATCACGCCGCCTGCGGCACGCCTTATGACAACCTGTCGGAGATGTCGCAGCGCATCGTGGCGGCGGCCATGCAGGCCGGGATCGGGCTGACGCTGCTGCCGGTGCTCTACCAGCACGGCGGCTGCGACCGGCGGGCGCTTGCCGGCGGGCAACGGCGCTTCGGCAACGATCCCGACCGTTTCCTCGCGCTGCAGGCCGAGGCCGCGCAGGCGGTGCATGCCGCCGCCTCAGACTACGCCATGGGCCTCGCGCCGCATTCGCTGCGCGCGGTCGACCCTGACGGGCTGACGGCGGTGCTCGGGCAGGCAGCCACCGGCCCGGTACACATGCATCTTGCCGAACAGGTTGCCGAGGTCGACGAGGTGCACGCCCACCTCGGCGCGCGGCCCGCGGAATGGCTGCTGGCCAATCATCCGGTCGACGCGCGCTGGTGTCTCATCCACTGCACGCAGATGACCGGGACCGAGACCGACGCGCTCGCCGCCACGGGCGCGGTCGCGGGGCTGTGTCCGCTGACGGAATCCAATCTCGGTGACGGGATCTTCAACGGCACGCGGTTTGCGGGCCAGGGCGGCGCGATCGGCGTCGGGTCGGATTCGAACGTCCAGATCTCGTTTTTCGAGGAACTGAAGACGCTGGAATATTCGCAGCGCCTGCGCGACCTGTCGCGCGCCGCCCTCGCCACCGAAGGCCGCTCGACCGGTCGTGTCCTTTATGACGCTGCCGCGGCGGGCGGCGCGCAGGCCGGCGGACGCGACGTCGGGCGCATCGCCCCCGGCGCCTGGGCGGATCTGGCGGGGTACCGCACCGACACGGCCCAGCTTTGCGGCCGGCGCGGCGACGCGGCCCTCGACAGTCTCGTTTTCGCCGGTGGCGGGCCGGCCGCGCTGCGCGAGGTCTGGAGCGCCGGGCGCCATGTCGTCACCCGCGGCCGCCACATCCATCGCGACGCGATCGTCGCGACCTACATGCGCCGCATGGCCCGGCTGGAGACCGACATTTGAACGAGCACACGCGCCTGTCCTGGACCGATGTGCGCAACCGGATCCGGGCGCGCATCCTCGACCGCACCTACGCGCCCGGCGACCGGCTGCCGCGCGACGAGGATATCGCCCGCGACCTCGGCTGCGCGCGCGCCACGGTGCACCGCGCGATGCAGGATCTCGCGCAGGTCGGGCTGGTCGCGCGCAGGCGCAAGGGCGGCACGCATGTGCTGCGCGATCCGGTCACCCGCACCACCGTTGACATTCCCGTGACCCGTCGCGAGGTCGAGACGCGCGGCGAAACCTACGGCTACCGGCTGGTCGAACGAGACATCGGATCCGCGCCGTGCGAGGTTCTTGCGCGGTTCGGCCTGACGCGGCCGGTCGAGATGCTGCGTGTCCGGGCGCTGCACCTCGCCGATGCCCGCCCCTTCATCTACGAGGATCGCTGGGTCGACATCCGCGCCACGCCCGAGATCCTCGATGTCGATCTGGCGCGCGACAGCGCCAATGAATGGCTGGTGCGCAACAAGCCCTACAGCCGTGTCGAGGTGCGCTTTTCAGCCATCGACGCGGACCCCGAGACGGCGCAGCACCTCGGCACCGCGACGGGCCGCGCCGTGCTCGTGATCGAGCGCACGACCTGGATCGACACGGCCCCCATCACCAGCGTAGAGGCCTTCGCCGCGCCCGGCTACAAGCTCGTCACCCGAGGCTAGGGGCGCGGCGCGCGGGCCGCGCGGGTATTGAAACCGCGCAGATTGCGCTAATATCTCCCTCTGTAGCCGGAAGGGACGTCATGAAACGCGCCATCAGGATATCGATCGGGCTCGTCATAGTGCTCTTATGCGCGCTTGTCGGGGTCTCGGGCACGCAGGCACTGCTTTCTGTGCAGGATACCGGATCCGGCGGGCGGGCTGACCGCGCCACGCGTGTCGCCGTCGCCTCCCCCGAGGCGCGCCGCATCGAGGACGCGGTCACCGCGACGGGCACGATCATGCCGATCCGGTCGGTGGCACTGGTGCCGGATGCGCCGGGCCGGGTGACCTCGGTGCCGGTCACGTCGGGGCAACGGGTCAACGAAGGCGATCTGCTGATCCAGATGGACGAACGTGCCGCGCGTGCCGCGCTGGCAGATGCCGAGGCGACGCTGGGCGAGGCGCGCCAGGAATTCAACCGGGTCGAGCGTCTGGCCAAGAACAACACCGCCGCCGAGGCGCAACTTGAAGGCGCCCGCGCCAACCTGCTGCGCGCCGAGGCCGCCGTGATGACGGCGCGCGCCGATCTGCAGGATCGCGCGATCACCGCCCCCTTCGACGGTACGCTCGGCCTGATCGATATCGAGACCGGGGCGTATCTCGACGGGAGCACGCCGGTCACCCGACTGTCGGACCTGTCGACGGTCAAAGTGTCGGCCACCCTGCCAGAACAATATTTCGACCGCGTGCAACCGGGCAAGACCGTGACGATCACCACCCCGGCCTACCCGGACCGAACCTTCGAGGGCCGCGTCAGCGTGCGCGCGCCCGAGATCGACCGCGATACCCGCAGCTTCGAGATCCGGGCGGATATCGACAACCCCGAGCGCCGGCTGGCGGGCGGCATGTTCGCCCATACGCGGCTGCTGCTTGGCAGTTATGACGGCCTCGCGATCCCTGATCGGGCGATCATCAGCGAGGGCCTGCAAAGCTACGTCTACACCGTGTCCGACGGCCTCGCGACGCGCACCGAGATCGACGCCGGCAAGTCCTTCGGCGATCTCACCGAGGTGCGCGGCGCCATGACCGCCGAGGCGCGCGTGGTCGTCGCCGGCTGGGATCGGCTGTCGGACGGGGCGGCGGTCACCATCGCGGAGGGTGACGCGCAAGGAGGCGACCGGTGACCCTGCCCGACCTCTGCACCCGCCGCCCGGTGCTGGCCACGGTGATGTCGATGCTGATCGTGGTGATGGGCATCATGGGTCTCAGCAGGATGCCGGTGCGCGAACTGCCCGACACCACGACCGCGCAGGTGACGGTCAGCGTCGATTACATCGGCGCCGGCCCGGGCGTCGTGGACAGCGAGCTTGCGACGGTGATCGAGGGCGCGATCTCCACCGTGGCCGGCATAGACCGGATCTCGACCGAATCCGAACTCGGCGGCCTGCGCTCGGTCATCACTTTCCGGCAGGGTCGCGACGTCGATCAGGCCGCCTCGGATGTGCGCGCGGCGGTGCAGGCGGTGGTCGACGAGCTGCCCGACCAGGCCGAGGAACCGGAGATCGAGAAGAACGACAGTCAGGGCGATCCCATCCTCTGGATGGTGATGACCTCGGACGCGATGTCGGCCTCCGAACTGGCCGATTACGCCGACCGCTTCGTGACCGACCGGCTGGAAACGCTGGCCGGTGTCGCGGCGGCGCAGGTATACGGCGACCGCCCCTACGCGATGCGCGTCTGGCTGCAGCCCGAGGCGATGGCGGCGCGGGGCGTCACAACAAATGACATCGCCGCAGCGCTGCGCGACAACAACCTCGAACTTCCTGCCGGCGAGCTTGAAAACAATGCGCGCACCTACCTGTTGCGCACCCAGACGCGGCTCTCCAGCGTCGAGGAATTCGAGGACCTGATCGTCACCACGACCGAAGCCGGGCGCGTCACCCTCGGCGACGTGGCCCGGGTCGAGATCGGGACCGAGACTGACGACACGGAGTTTCGTGCCAACGGCGAGACCGCCCTCGGGATCGGTGTCCTGCGCCAGTCGGCGGCCAACACGCTGTCGATCTCCAACGCGGTTCATGCCGAGGTGGCCGATATCCAGGCCGGTCTGCCGGGCGGCACGAACCTTCGGATCACGTCGGATGATGCGGATTTCATCGAAAGCTCGATCCGGCAGGTGCTGATCACGCTGGCCATCGCGGTCGCCATCGTGGTGTCGGTGATCTTCGTGTTCCTCGCCTCGGCCCGGGCGACGATCGTGCCCGCGGTGACCATCCCCATCGCGCTGCTGGGGGCCTGCGCGGGGATCGCCATCGCGGGGTTCTCGGTCAACATCCTGACCCTGTTCGCGCTGGTGCTGGCCATCGGGCTGGTGGTCGACGACGCGATCGTCGTGCTCGAGAACATCGAGCGGCGCGTGCGTGAAGGCGACGATCCGAAAGAGGCCGCACGCGTCGGCGCGAACCAGGTGTTCTTCGCGGTGGTCTCGACCTCGGCGGTGCTGATCTCGGTCTTCGTGCCGTTGTCGTTTCTCGAAGGCGAGATCGGCAAGCTCTTCCGCGAGTTCGGCGTCACGCTGGCCGTCGCCGTCGCCCTTTCGACCTTCGTCGCACTGTCGCTCTGCCCGGTGATCGCCGGGCTGGTGCTGTCGCAGGACCGCGCCCCGGGCCGGTTCGGGCGCGCGGTCAACACGGTGACGCAGAACCTGTCGCAGGGTTACCGCCGCCTTCTGACGGGCGCGATCCGTTTCCCGATCGTCATCCTCGCCATCGCCGCGATCCTGACCGGCATGTCCTGGGCGCTCTACCAGGAGCTGCCGTCGAAACTGACCCCGGACGAGGATCGCGGCATCTTCTTCGTGTCGATCAACAGCCCGCCGGGGTCGGCGCTGCCGCTGACCGACGAGGCCGTCCGGCGCGTCGAGGACCTGATCGCGCCTTACCGCGAGGACGGGGCCATCGACGACGTCATCTCGATCGTCGGGCAATACGGCGAATCACGGCGCGCCTTCATGGTCGCGATCATGTCCGACTGGGGCGCGCGCGAGCAGAGCCCCCGCGACATCCTCGGCGAGCTGCGCCCGCAATTCGCGCAGATCGAGCAGGCCAGCGTGCGCAGCTTCGCACCATCGGGGCTCGACGCCGGCAGCGGCTCCGGGCTCGAGGTGATCGTCACTGCGCCCAGCTTCGACGAGGCGGCGGAGTTCTCGGACGAGATGACAGACCGGCTGCGCGATGCGCCCGGACTGGTCGGGGTGCGCCGCGACTACGCCGTCAACACCCCCGGCTTCGACATCAAGGTGAATCGAAATCTCGCGCGTGAGATCGGCGTCGATGCGCGCGCGGTGTCGGATGCGGTGCGCACCTTCTTCGCCTCGGCCGAGGTGACCGCGTTCATTTCGCGCGACCGCCAATACCCGGTGCTCCTGCAGGCCCCCGACGACCGCCGCGTGACCGAGGCCGACCTGCGCGGCGTCAACGTGCGCGCCGAGAACGGCGCGCTCGTGCCGCTCGACGGGCTGGTGACGCTGGAACGCCGCGCCTCTGTGCGGGCCTTCAACCGCTTCAACCGCCAGCCCTCGGTCGAGGTGTCGGCCTCGCTCGCCGAAGGCGTGGATCTCGGCTCGGCCATCGCGACGGTCGAGGAAATCGCCGCCGACATGCCGTCGCAGATGCAGATCTTCTATTCCGGGCAGGCCGAACAGTTCCAGGAAACCTCGGGCGGGATCGCGATGACCTACGCGCTGGCCCTGCTGGTGGTATTCCTGGTGCTTGCCGCGCAATTCGAAAGCTTCGTGCAGCCGGTGATCATCATGCTGTCGGTGCCGCTGGCGGCGGCGGGCGCGCTCTTGACGCTGCTGGCGCTCGACCAGGCGATCAACATCTACACGCAGGTCGGCCTAGTGATGCTGATCGGGCTGATGGCCAAGAACGGCATCCTGATCGTGGAGTTTGCCAACCAGTTGCGCGATCAGGGCCACGCCGTGCGCGAGGCGGTGATCGAGGCCGCGACCGTGCGCCTGCGCCCGATCATGATGACGGTCCTGTCGACGGTCCTGGGCGCGGTGCCGCTGGTGCTGTCGACCGGCGCGGGGGCGGCCAGCCGTCTGTCGATCGGCATCGTCATCATCGGCGGCTTCATGCTGGCCTCGATCTTGACGCTGTTCCTGACGCCGGTCCTTTATGACCTGCTGCAATCGGATCGCCGGCGCGAGGCGACGCCCGAGGCCCGTACCGCCTGATCCGCGCCGCGCTATCCCGAGGACGTGCTGCGAAGCCCGGCGGCGTCTTCCACGTGGACCTCGCTGTCGCCCACCAGCTTCGACAGATCCGCGGCGGCGTCGCGCAAGGGCTTCAGACAACCCAGCATGCGGTCCACGTCGAAGCGCTGCGACGGCGCGTGAAATGACAGCGTGACCATCAGCCGCCCGTTGACGTCCAGCACCGGCACCGCCATCGCGACCATGCTCTGCATGAACTCCTCGCGGTCCAGCGCGTATCCCTGCCGGCGCACCGTCTCGATCTCGTCCATCAGCGCGCCCGCGTCGGTGATCGTGTTGGGCGTGCGGCGGGCCAGATCGGTGGCGGCAAGGTACTTTCTCAGGTGATTGCGCGCCAGCGATGCCAGATACATCTTGCCGCTGGCGGTGCAGTAGAACGGCACCCGCGTGCCAATCGGTAGCTGGATGCGCAGGGGCCACTCGGTCTCGACCCGTTCAAGGTAGATCATCGCGTCGCGATCGGGCAGCGCGATGTTGCAGGTCTCGCCGATCTCGCGGCTTAGGGTGCGCAGGATCGCCTGCCGCGCGGTGCGGATCCGCAGCGATGACAGGATCCCGCCGGCCATGCGGCGCAGCCGGGGCCCGGGCGAATAACTCCGCCCATCCATGTCCCGCTGCAGGAATCCCTCGGTCTCCAGCGTGTTGAACAGGCGGTGGATGGTCGGCTTGGGCAGGCCGATCCGCGCGTTCACCTCCGTCGGCGTCACCGGCACGCCGGCCTCTGCGATCCGCTCGATCACCAGAAGCAGGCGCAGCGTCGTCGGGATCGTCTCGTTTGCCTCACCTTCCATGCGGGCCCTCTCATCAGCGTTGCGGCAGCAGCGCGGTCGACAGCGCCGGGATCAGCGCGATCAGCAGCCAGACCGTCACCAGCGCCACGATATAGGCGGTCGTGTATCGCAGCACGCGGAAATAGGGAACGCCCGTCACGCCCGACGCGACATAGAGGTTGAGCCCGTAAGGCGGCGTGATGAACCCGATCGAGGCGCCCACTAGGAAGACCACCGCGAACTGCATCGGGTCGATGCCCACCTCATGCGCGATCGGCGCCAGGATCGGCGCCAGGATGATCGTCACCGGCAGGCTTTCCAGAACCATGCCGCCGATGAACACGATCGCCATGGCGGTGAACAGCACCGCGTAATAGCCGCCCATCGAGGTCACGAAACCGCCGATCACCTCCTGCGCGCCGAGCACGGACAGGATCTGCTGCATCACCACCGACACCGCGATCAGCGGCGCGAGGATGCCGGTGATCTGCGCCGACCGCATGGTGATCGAGGGCAGCTCCCACGGGGTGAAGCCCTCGACGACCAGCATCTCCGACACTCGCTTCTCGCTGACGTCGCGACCCTTGGCGCCGCCCATCAGCTTGTAGAGCGGCAGGCTGATGAAACCCACGATCACGCAGAACCCCACGGTGACGCCGGCGGCCTCTGTGGGCGAGAACTTGCCCGTGTAGATCCCCCACAGCACCAGCCCGATGGCAAAGAACCCCAGCCATGCGCCGATCGCCGTCTTGAGTACCCGCATCGGGATCAGCGGGATGATGTTGCCCCAGCCGTTCCTCCAGCTCAGCAGGAAGGCAGCGATCATCATCGCGCCCACCATCATCGCGCCGGGCAGGATGCCGGCCACGAACAGTTCCGAGATCGGCAGGTTCAGCAGGAACCCGTAGACGATGAAGATGATCGAGGGCGGGATGATGATCCCCACCGTGCCGCCCGCCGCCGCCGTCGCCGCCGAGAACCGCTCGTCATAGCCGCCCTTGACCATCTCGGGATGCAGCATCGAGCCGATGGTCGCCGTCGTCGCCGAGTTGGACCCCGAGATCGCCGCAAACAGGCCGCAGGCCCCCAAGGCGGCCATCGACAGCCCGCCGCGGATCCAGCCGAGGCAGGCATAGGCGAAATCCGACAGGCGCCGCGCGATGCCGGATCGGTTGATCAGGTCGCCGGTCAGGATGAACAGCGGCATCGCCAGCAGCGCGAACCCGTCGGTGAACACGTCGGCCAGCGCCCCGCCGATGTTCTGAAGCGGCATGTCCAGCACCAGCGACACGCCGATCACCCAGTAGCCGATCACCAGAAATACCGGCGCACCCAGCAAGAACAGCAGCGTCACCGCGATGGAAATAAGCGTGACAAGGGTGGAAATATCCATCATGTCAGTTGCCCCCGATGACAGCCTGGGTGATCAGCGTATCCCCGTTGCGGAAATTGGCGATGTCCTCCAGCACGTTCTCGAGAACCCGCGAGACCAGCAGGGTGAACGCGATCGGCACCGACAGCAGGAACCACCACTGCATGACGCCGTCGGTGCCCAGCATGATCTGGAAATTCGCCGCGGAATTGGCGACGACCTTGGACGAGGTCACGACCACCACCCAGGAAAACCCGATCCACAGCACCGCGTCGAGCATCAGGCAGGCCATCTGCCCGGCCCGCGGCATGGCGGTGCGGAACTCGGCGAACGAAAGATGCGTGCGCAGCTTCACGTTATAGCTGCACCCGAAATAGGTCATGATCAGGAACAGGAAGGGCGGCAGCGTGGTCGACCACGGCGCCTGGACCTCGAAGACGAATCGCCGGATCACCTCGACGAAGATGATGCCGCCGATGACGAGATACGACACCACCATGATGCTGCGATCCAGGTTGCGCTCGGCCCAGGGGACGACGCGATAGATCAGCAGGACCAGCGCCGCCGTCAGCAGCATGGCGATCAGCCCCAGCGGCCAGATCGCCGGCGCGCGCATCGCCTCCTTCAACATCCAGGAATCCCCTGACGCCACGGCGCTCAGGATCTCGCCCGTGCCCTCGAACCAGCCGATCATGCCCTCTCCTCCCTCGGGTTGCTGCCGTATCTGCGTGCCGCCACCGGGCGACGCGGGGCCGGGCCGCCGCAGGGGCGGCCCGGCCCGATGTCAGGGGATCACGCCGCGCGCCACCAGCGCCGCGGCTCGACATTCTCGGGCAGCATGTCCTTGGGGATCTCGCGCGCCACGCCGTAGATCTCCTTGTAGGTGTCGAGCCCCCCAGACCAAGCGTTGAGCCGCTCGCGCCACTGCGCCCACGGATCCGGGTTGAACTCGGGCGAGCACATCTCCTCGGCCATCTTGATCTGATCGTCGGCGAGGAAGGCGGGCCGGACGTTGTTCTCGGCAAAGACCGTGCCCGGCATTTGCGGGTCCGAGAAGCCCACGGTCTTGACCAGCGCGGCCTCGTTGGCGGCCTGCACGTGGACCTGCGCCAGGTAGGACGATTCCATGATCGCGTCCTGCAGGTGCGGCTCCATCGCGTCGAAAACGCGCGCCGACATGCCCGTATGCTCGGTGCCGCAGAAAAACTTCAGGTCGACCGACTGGCTGACCACAGGCGCCATGTTGGCATAGGCCACCGCCGACGCCCAGGTCTCGGCACCGTCGATCAGGCCCTGCTTGAGACCGTCTAGCGTTTCCTCCCACGCCACCGGCACCGGGTTGAGGTTGAGCTGCTGCATCGCGATCCGGCCAAGCTGAGTGCCGGTCACCCGGTTCTTGGTGCCGAACAGCTCTTCCAGCTTGGTGACCGTCGGCTTTTCGGCAAAGTTGTTGCCCAGCTGGATGCCGCGCAATTCGCAATGCGAGAACAGGAATTTCAGCCCGTGCCGCTTTTCCAGCGGATCGCGCAGGATGCGCTGCGATTCCGGCGAATAGAGGAAATGATACTGCGAGGCCCGGCTGGGAAACATGTAGGCGTAATCCAGCACGTTGAGATAGGGCGCACCCCCGGCCGAGTTCTGGGTCGAGGCGGCGTACATGTCGATCACCCCGGTCTGGACCTTCTCGACGCAGTTCAGCTGACCGCAGATCTGGTTGTCGCCGATGAACTCGACGCGGATCTCGCCCTCGGTGCGCTCCTCGAGGTCGCGGGCGAATTGCAGCACGCCGGCGCGCTCGATCAACAGGTTCTGCGCGTTGAACCCCGACGCGCCCAGTTTCAGCGTGTGCTTTGGCTCCTTTGCGAAGCGTTTCTCGTAAGTGCTCTCGGCGGCGCGGGCGAGCGACGGCAGCGACACCGCGCCGGTCAGCGCGCCGGCGCCCAGCACCACGGATGACAGGCCGAATTGACCCGACAGGCGAAACAGGTCCCGACGGGAAATTCCGCTCAGGGCTTTCGATACTTTCATGGCTTCCTCCCTTTGTACAAGATTGATACTTGCGGTCTCAATACTGCTGCACTATGATCAATCTGGCAAGGAAATTATTTTTGTGCCCGGAATATACGCAAGGATTGATCCGAAATGACCGAACTATCAGCGGATTATATCATCGTCGGGGCCGGGTCGGCAGGATGCGTTCTGGCGAATCGCCTCTCGGAAGACCCGAAGGTCTCGGTCATCCTCGCCGAGGCGGGCGGGCGCGACTGGAACCCGTGGATCCACATCCCGGTCGGCTACTTCAAGACGATGCACAATCCGTCGGTCGACTGGTGCTACCGCACCGAACCTGATCCCGGGCTGAACGGGCGCGCGCTCGACTGGCCGCGCGGCAAGGTGCTGGGCGGGTCCTCGTCGCTCAACGGGCTTTTATACGTGCGCGGCCAGCCGCAAGATTACGACCGCTGGGCGCAGATGGGCAATCCCGGCTGGGGCTGGGACGAGGTTCTGCCGCTCTTCAAGCGGTCCGAGCGCCAGGAACGCGGCGCCGACGAGTATCACGGCGATCAGGGCACGCTGCATGTCTCGAACATGCGCCTGCAACGCCCAATCTGCGACGCCTGGGTCGCCGCCGCGCAAACCGCGGGCTACCCGTTCAACCCCGACTACAACGGCGCGGAACAGGAAGGCGTGGGTTATTTCCAGCTGACGGCACAGAACGGGCGGCGCTGCTCGGCGGCGGTGGCGTTTCTCAACCCGGCGCGCCAGCGCCCCAACCTGACCATCCTCACACGCGCCCCCGCCAAAAGGCTTCTCTTCGAGGGCAGCCGCGTGGTGGGTGTCGCCTGCCGCCAGCCTTCGGGCGGCGAGCGTATCCTGCGCGCCCGCGCCGAGGTGATCGTGTGTTCGGGCGCCATCGGCTCGCCGCACCTGCTGATGGCCTCGGGCATCGGCGAGGCCTCGCAGCTGCGCGAGCACGGCATCGAGGTGCGCGCCGACCGCCCCGGCGTGGGCAAGAACATGCAGGATCACCTGCAGGCCCGGCTGGTCTTCAAGTGCAACGAGCCGACGCTGAACGACGAGGTCCGCAGCCTGTTCAACAAGGCGCGGATCGCGTTGAAATACGCGATGTTCCGCTCTGGGCCGATGGCCATGGCCGCCAGCCTCGCCACCGGCTTCATGCGCACCGGCCCGCATGTCGACACCCCCGACATCCAGTTCCACGTGCAGCCATGGTCGGCCGACAGCCCCGGCGAGGGCGTGCACCCGTTCTCGGCCTTCACCATGTCGGTCTGCCAGCTCCGCCCCGAAAGTCGCGGCGAGATCCGCCTCGCTTCGCCCGACATCGGCGTGCATCCACGCATCCTGCCGCGATACCTCTCGACCGAAACCGATTGCCGTACGATCGTCGAGGGCGTACGCATCGCCCGCCGCATCGCCCGGTGCGAGCCGCTGTCGGGCAAGATTTCCGAGGAATACCGCCCCGATGCCGGCCTCGATCTCGACGATTACGAGGGCACGCTCGACTGGGCGCGGAACTACTCGACCACGATCTACCACCCCACCGGCACCTGCAAGATGGGGCCCGGCCCCGACGCCGTGGTCGATGCCCGCCTGCGGGTGCATGGGCTGACCGGCCTGAGGGTTGCGGATTGCTCGATCATGCCGGAAATCGTCTCCGGCAACACCAACGCCCCGGCGATCATGATCGGCGAGAAATGCGCCGAAATGATCCTCGAGGATCGCATGTTCGGCGCGCTCGACCGCGCCGCCTCAACCTGACACCCGAGCCTTGAAAGGACCAGACACATGAAGATGACGACCGAGGAGGCCTTCGTCAAAACCCTGCAGCGCCACGGCATCAAGCACGCCTTCGGGATCATCGGCTCGGCCATCATGCCGATCTCGGATCTCTTTCCGCGCGCCGGAATCACCTTCTGGGATTGCGCGCACGAGGGCAGCGCGGGAATGATGGCCGACGGCTATACCCGCGCCACCGGCAAGATGTCGATGATGATCGCCCAGAACGGCCCCGGCATCACCAATTTCGTGACCGCCGTCAAGACCGCCTACTGGAACCACACGCCGCTGCTGCTGGTCACCCCGCAGGCCGCCAACAAGACCATCGGCCAGGGCGGCTTCCAGGAGGTCGAGCAGATGAAGCTCTTCGAGGACATGGTCGCCTATCAGGAAGAGGTCCGCGACCCCTCGCGCATGGCCGAGGTGCTGGCGCGCGTGATCTCCAAGGCCAAGCAACTCTGCGGACCGGCGCAGATCAACGTCCCGCGCGATTACTGGACGCAGGTGATCGATGTCGACCTGCCCACGGCGCTGGAATTCGAACGCTCGCCGGGCGGCGAGAATTCCGTGGCCCAGGCCGCGCGCATTCTGTCGGGTGCCAAGAACCCGGTGATACTCAACGGCGCCGGCGTGGTGCTGTCCGAGGGCGGCATAGAGGCGAGCCGCGCGCTGGCCGAACGGCTCGATGCGCCGGTCTGCGTGGGCTACCAGCACAACGATGCCTTCCCCGGCTCACACCCGCTATGCGCCGGGCCATTGGGATATAACGGATCCAAGGCCGGGATGGAGCTTATTCGCGACGCGGACGTGGTGCTCTGCCTCGGCACGCGCCTCAACCCGTTCTCGACGCTGCCGGGCTACGGCATCGACTACTGGCCCCAGGACGCCCAGATCATCCAGGTCGACATCAACCCCGACCGCATCGGGCGCACCAAGAAGGTGACAGTCGGAATCGTCGGCGACGCGGCCAAAGTTGCGCGCGGCATCCTTGCGCAACTTTCCGACACAGCCGGCGACACCGACCGCGAGGCGCGCCGCGCCCGCATCGCCGAGACCAAGTCGAAATGGGCGCAGCAACTGTCGTCGATGGATCACGAGGAAGACGATCCCGGCACCACTTGGAACGAGCGCGCCCGCGCCGCCAAGCCCGACTGGATGAGCCCCCGCATGGCGTGGCGCGCGATCCAGTCCGCGCTGCCGCGCGAGGCGATCATCTCGTCGGATATCGGCAACAACTGTGCCATCGGCAACGCCTACCCGGCCTTCGAAGAGGGGCGCAAATACCTCGCGCCGGGCCTTTTCGGCCCGTGCGGCTACGGCCTGCCGTCGATCATGGGCGCCAAGATCGGCTGCCCGGACGTGCCGGTGGTGGGCTTTGCCGGCGACGGCGCCTTCGGCATCGCGGTCAACGAACTGACCGCCATAGGCCGCCCCGAATGGCCGGCGATCACCCAGATCGTCTTTCGCAACTACCAGTGGGGCGCCGAAAAGCGCAACTCGACGCTGTGGTTCGCCGACAACTTCGTCGGCACCGAACTCGACACACAGGTCAGCTTCGCCGGCATCGCCGAGGCCTGCGGCCTGAAGGGCGTCGTCGCCCGCACGATGGACGAACTGACCGCGGCGCTGAGCCAGGCCATCAAGGACCAGATGGAGAACAACACGACCACCCTGATCGAGGCGATGCTGAACCAGGAACTTGGCGATCCGTTCCGCCGCGACGCGATGAAAAAGCCCGTCGCGGTGGCCGGCATCGACGCATCCGACATGATCGAACAGCCGGCCTGATGCCGGGATGAAACTGCCGCCCCTCACCCTCGCGTCCGGCCAGCAGGCGGCCGGGCGCGCCAAGGCGTATTTTCCCGGCGTCATGATCGCGGTGCTGGTGGCGCTGGCCGCGCAATTCGTGGCCGAGCATTACGGCGCGCCCGCGATGCTGATGGCGCTGCTCTTCGGGATCGCACTCAATTTCCTCAGCGAGGAAAGCGCGACGGCGACGGGGATCGGCTTTACCGCGCGCAGCGTGCTACGCTTCGGCGTGGCCATCCTCGGCGCGCGGATCAGCGTCGAGATGCTGACCTCTCTGGGCTGGGGCATGATCGCCCTGCTTGTGCTCGGCGTGGTCGCCACGATTGTCTTCGGCGTGGTGCTGGCGCGGTTCATCGGACAGGGCCCGCGCTTTGCCATCCTGACCGCCGGGTCGGTGGCGATCTGCGGCGCCTCGGCGGCGATGGCCATTGCCGCGGTCCTGCCCAAGGACGAGAAATCCGAACGCAACCTCTTGTTCACCGTGCTGGGCGTCACGGTGCTGTCGACCGTCGCGATGATCCTCTACCCGATCCTGACGGGTGCCCTCGGCCTCGACGAGGTGACCGCCGGCGCCTTCATCGGCGCCACCGTGCATGACGTGGCCCAGGTGGTCGGTGCGGGCTTCTCGATCTCGGAGACCGCGGGCGAGACCTCGACGCTGGTCAAGCTGATCCGCGTGTCGTTCCTCGCCCCCGTGGTGATCGTGATCACGCTGATGTGGCAGCGCGCGCAGACGGAGGCGGGCGGCCCGCGCCCGCCGATCGTTCCGGGCTTCGTGCTGGGGTTCCTGTGTCTTGCGACGCTCAATTCGCTGGGGCTGATCCCGCAGGGCCTCGGCGCCTTGCTGGCCAAGCTGTCATCCTGGGCGCTGCTGTCGGCCATCGCGGCCGTGGGCATGAAGACCGATCTGCGCAACATCGTAAAGGTCGGCGGCGGCGCGATCACGCTGATCGTGGCCGAGACGCTGTTCCTCGCCGCGCTCGTGATGGCCGGCATCGGCTTGCTGGATCTCGCGCCGTGACGGGCCGTGCGGCAAACCTTTGCCCGGCCGGCGGTTCGCGTGTAGGGTTGCCGTATCCTGCCGGATTTCGCCTGCCCCGCCGTTCCATGAGCCCGCCCCCACGCTGACCCAGACGAAGGACACGGATGATGGCCCGAGAGTATCTCAAGACCGCAACGCTGACGCCCGCGTCGGATGCCTCGGAAACGCGCGAGATCGTGGCCGAGATCCTGAACGACATCGAGACCGGCGGCGATGCCAAGGCGCTTGAATACGCGGCGAAGTTCGACCGCTACGACGGCAACATCCTGCTGACCGAGGACGAGATCGAGGCCGCCTCGACGCAGGTCTCTCAAAAGGCCAAGGACGACATCCGCTTCGCGCATGACAACGTGCGCCGCTTCGCGCAGGCGCAACGCGACACCATCCGGGATTTCGAGGTCGAGATCGTGCCGGGGCTTGTCGCCGGGCAGAGGGCGATCCCGGTGGGTGCCGCCGGCTGCTACCTGCCGGGCGGGCGCTACAGCCATATCGCCACCGCGATCATGACCGTGACGACCGCCAAGGTCGCGGGCTGCAAGCATATCACCGCGTGTTCGCCGCCGCGCCCCGGGGTGGGCGTGCACCCGGCGATCGTCTACGCCGCGCATCTCTGCGGCGCCGACCGGATCATGGCGATGGGCGGCGTGCAGGGCGTGGCCGCGATGACCTTCGGCCTCTTCGGGCTGCCCCCCGCCAACATCCTCGTCGGGCCGGGCAATCAATACGTGGCCGAGGCCAAGCGCATGCTCTTCGGCCGCGTCGGCATCGACATGGTCGCCGGGCCGACCGACAGCCTGATCCTCGCCGATGGCACCGCCGATCCGCATATCGTCGCCACGGATCTCGTCAGCCAGGCCGAGCATGGCTACAACTCGCCCGTCTGGCTGGTCACCGATACCCGCGCGCTGGCGACGCGCGTGATGGAGCTTGTCCCCGGCATGATCGACGCCCTGCCCGAGATGAACCGCGAGAATGCCACCGCCGCGTGGCGGGACTATGCCGAGGTGATCGTCTGCGCCGACCGCGAGGAGATGGCGGCGACCTCTGACGACTACGCGCCCGAACACCTGACCGTGCAGGCCGGCGATCTCGACTGGTGGCTCGACCGTCTCAGCTGCTACGGATCGCTGTTTCTGGGCGAGGAGACCACGGTCAGCTACGGCGACAAGGCGTCGGGCACCAATCACGTGCTGCCCACCTCGGGGGCCGCGAACTATACCGGCGGGCTGAGCGTGCACAAGTACCTCAAGCTCGTCACCTGGCAGCGCGCCACGCGCGAGGGCTCGAAACCCGTGGCGGTCGCGAGCGCGCGCATCGCCCGCCTCGAAGGGATGGAGGGCCATGCCCGCGCCGCCGATGTCCGCCTCGCCAAGTATTTCCCCGGCGAGAATTTCGACCTGAGCGCCGAGGGCTGAGGGATGCGTGCCGCGTCCACCTCCCGAGACATGGCCGGCGCGTCGGGTCCGGCACTTTGTTCAAGTGCAGAAACTGATACCATGGTGATCAATTCTGCCCCTCGAGTAATCATTACCCCGAGGATCGGCGACGACCGGAGACCGAAATCGGGGCTGGTGCAGGTTCCGGTGGATCGGCCCCGCCGATCATGCCACGAATTGACGCAACGACAAAAAACGCCACCAACAGGAAGGAAAGATCCCATGACCCCAACCCCGATGACCATACGGCACCGTCTTGTCGCCTGTGCCGCGGTGCTCTTCGCCGGGCTCGCGCTGCCCGTTGCCGCAGCAGACCTCGAAGAGATCATGGATCGCGGCCACATCACCATCGCGACCGAGGACAACTATGCTCCGTTCGAGATCATGGAGAACGGCGAGCCGACGGGCTTTACCCATGACGTGGTCGCGGAATTCAAGGACTACGCCGATTTCGAGGTCCGCCAGGAGATCCTGCCATGGTCGGGCCTGCTGGCCGCGGTGCGCGCAGGCCAGTACGACATGGCGATCACCGGCTCGATCATCTCGACGGAACGTCTGCGGGTGTTCGATTTTGCCGTGCCCACCGCCAGCGCCCAGCATTACTACATCAAGCGCAAGGGCGATGACCGGATCACCAGCGTCGCCGATCTCGACGGGATGACCGTCGGCGTGCAGGCCGGCAGCGTCCTGCTGTCGCGCCTGCCGGAGCTTGAGGCGATGCTCGAGGAAACCGGCGGCAGCCTTGGCGAGGTCGTGGAATACACCTCGTACCCCGAGATCTACGAGGACCTGTCGAACGGCCGGCTCGATTACACCGTCAACTCGATCATCTCGGCGAAAAGCGTGATCGCCGAACGCGGCGACACCTTCGAGATGGGACAGCCGGTCTCGGGCCCTGGCTTTCACGCCTACCCGGTGCCCAAGGGCAACGAGGACCTGCTGCAATATATCAGCGAGTTCATTCTCGAACTGCGCGACAGCGGGCGGCTGGCCGAATTGCAGGAAAAGTGGTTCGGCGAGGCGTTCCCCGACCTGCCCCGCGTGCCGATCACCTCGGTCGAGCAATATAACGAGCTGACCTCGGTCGAGTGACCGCATGACACGGTGGTGGCCGGCGGGATGCGGGCCACTTTCCTGATATCCTCGAAAAAGAGCTAGACACGCAATGGGTGCCGGCGATTTTCAAACCCTGCTCGAAGGGGCCTGGGTCACGATATGGATCTCCGTAATCGCGATCGCGGGCGGCATCCCGCTTGGCCTGCTTCTGGGCCTCGCGCGGATCTCCAAGCTGCCGGTGATCTCGCAGATTGTCACCGTCTATATCAGCATCGGCCGCGCCACGCCGCTGGTCACGCTGGTGCTTTTCATCTTCATCGGGCTGCCGGTGCTGGGCATCAATATCGACCGCTACACGGCCAGCGTGCTGACGCTGCTGCTCAACACCGCGTGTTTCAACGCCGAGATCTGGCGCTCTGTCTACCAAGCCTTTCCGCGCTCGCAGATCGAGGCGGCGAAGGCCGTGGGCATGACCAAACCGCAATATTTCCGCCGCATCATGTTCCCGCAGATGAGTTTCGCGGCAATGCCGGGGCTGGTCAACGAGGCGACGCTGCTCGTGAAGGCCAGCCCCGCCGTGGCGGTGATCGGCATCGTGGACCTGACCCGCGTGACCAACCGCATCGCCTCACAGACCTACGAGCCGCTGCCCCCGATCATCGTCGCCGGCGCGCTCTACATACTTATCATCGCCGGCATGGTGCGCCTGCAACGCCGGTTCGAACGCCGGGCAGAGCGTTTTGCCTCGATCGAAGGATAGGCGGCAATGACCGACTGGGAAATCGTCCTCAGCGAATGGCCCCGCTTCGCCAGCGGCTTCGGCACCACTCTGGCGCTGTTCCTGATCTCGACACTCGGGGCGTTCCTGATCGGCATGATTTTCGTCAACATCCTTTACGGGCGAAATCCGATCGCCCGCAAGGCGGTGGGCATCTATATCGACGGCATGCGCATGCTGCCCTTCCTGATCTTCGTCTACCTGCTCTATTACGGGCTGCCCTCGGTCGGGATCAGCATGTCCGCATGGACTGCCGGCATCGTCGGGCTGACGCTTTATCATTGCGCCTATGTGGGCGAGATCCTGCGCGGGGCGTGGTCGCAACTGCCCGCCGGACAGGCCGAGGCGGCCCGCGCGCAGGGCCATCACGGGTACCGCATGTTCGGCCGCATCATCCTGCCGCAGCTTGTCCTGAACAGCGCGCCGATCCTCGGCAACCAGCTGATCTACATGCTGAAGGACACGGCCTTTCTGATGATCATCACCGTGCAGGAACTGACCTATGCCGCGTCCTCGGTGCAGTCGATGTATTTCGTGCCGCTGGAGCCGTTCGTCGTGGCACTTCTGCTCTACTGGGCGATGAGCCTGTCGATCGAGGGCCTCGTCTTGATCGTGAACCGATTTGCAAAGGAGAGAGGTCTTGGCGATTCCTGACCCCGCAGCCGGTCCCGTCCCGGCGCCTTACGCGCTCGAAGCACAGAAGATCTGCAAGAGCTTCGGCAGTCTGGAGGTGCTGCGCGATGTCGATCTGACCGTGCCCCCGGGCACCACGATGAGCATCCTCGGCCCCTCGGGCTCTGGCAAGTCCACCCTGCTGCGCTGCATCAACTGGCTGGAAACCCCCGATAGCGGCCACATCCTTCTGGGCGGTGCGCCGGTGGGCCGCCGCCCCGACGGCAAGCTGATGTCGGACCGCGAACTTGCGAAGGTCCGCGCCCGCATGGGCATGGTCTTCCAGAGCTTCAATCTTTGGCCGCATTTCACCGTGCTTCAGAACGTCATCGAGGCGCCGACGCAGGTGCTGGGCATGGCCCGCGACGCCGCCACCGCGCGCGCCGAGGAACTGCTCGAAAAGGTGGGTCTTGCCGAAAAGCGCGACGTCTATCCCTATTCGCTGTCGGGCGGGCAGAAACAGCGCGTCGCCATCGCCCGCGCGCTCTGCATGTCGCCCGAAGTGCTCTTGTTCGACGAGCCGACCAGCGCGCTCGATCCCGAACTGATCGGTGAGGTGCTGGCGGTGATGCGCGATCTCGCGTCCGAGGGCATGACCATGGTCGTCGTCACTCACGAGATGGGCTTCGCGCGCGACGTCTGTGAAGAAGTGGTGTTCATGGACAAGGGCAAGGTCGTCGAACGCGCCGAACCGCACGCGTTCTTTTCCAACCCCGAAACCGAGCGCGCGAAGCAGTTCCTCGCCCGCTACGCCTGAGGCCGCGTCAGGCGTTCCACAGGACGCCGCCGAAGCCCATCACATCGTAGCCGCCGCAGCTTGCGGCGCGCGCGGCGAGCCGCGGCGACGTGCAGAACGCCACCAACTGCCTGATCTGCGGCTCGAACCACGCGCGGCGATCGACCAGCAGCGCGAAGCGCTCGGTCAGCATGGGGCGAAACTCCAGCCCGTGACTGCGCGCCACGGTCTCCAGCCCGAAGGCCACGTCGCCCTCGCCGCGCCGCACCGCCTCGACGGCCTCGTCCTCGGTACGGGCGACCTCGGTGAAATGCATGCCCGAAAGGTCCAAGTCCTCTTTCGCGGCGAGATCCCGGAATATCCCCTCGGTCCCCGATTCCGGCTGCCGCGGCACCACGCGCCGCCCCGCAAGGTCCCGCAGCCCTTCGGGCGCGGCCTCGCCGGCGCGAACCACGAGGCCGCGCCGCCGGTCCGCGAAGCTGACCAGTACGGCGTTCTGCGCCGCGGCCGCCTCGGCCACCGCCGGCACATTCCACTGACCCGTGGCGGCGTCGTGGATGTGCAGCCCGGCGATCATCCCCTCGCCGCGCAAGAACCGGTCGAGCCCGTCGAGCGACCCGTCATAGAACGTCGCCAGCCCGCAGCGCGATTGCCGCACTGCCCAGTCGAGCAGCGGGTCGTGACTGCCGAGCAGGATCGCCGGGCGCGTGGCGCTGACGGCCGCGTATGCGCCACCACCCCCCGACTGCGCGCGCGCGATCCATGCCCGGATCTCATCCGCCGGGAACAGCAGCTTGCCGGTTGCACGCGAACACGGCACCGCCCCCGAGGCAGCCAGATCGTAGACCTTGCGCTCCTTCAGCCGCAGCAGATCGGCCAGTTCCCTCACCGTCAGGTATTCGTGATCGGGAAAGGCAAGCTCGGGCATCGTCATCCTGTGAATTGGCGGGCCGGGCGCATGTCTCCGGTCAGCCTATTCTATCAGCTCTCGGGGGCGTTCGGAAAGAACAGCTGCTGACTGGCGACCACATGATCGGCGATTGCCGCCTGCCCCGCATCCGACAGCAGCCAGTCGGCAAAGCTCTGCGCCGCCTCGGCGTTTACGCTGGGGCAGTTTTCGGGGTTCACCGGGATCACGCCATACTGGTTGTAGAGATCCTCGTCGCCCTCGACATGAATCTCGTAATCCTGCTTGTTTTCAAAGCTGATCCATGTGGCGCGGTCGGCCATCACGTAGGCGCCCATCCCGACGCCCGCGTTCAGGGTGGCGCCCATGCCCGACCCGGTCTCGCGGTACCATGCGCCGCTGGCCTCCGTCGGATCGACGCCGGTCTCCGACCACAGCGCCATCTCCTTCTTGTGCGTGCCGCTGTCATCGCCGCGCGAGGCGAACAGCGCCTCCGTCTTGGCGATCCGGGTCAGCGCGGCCTCGGCATCCTTCATGCCAGCGACGCCTCCCGGATCACCCTCGGGCCCGACAATCACGAAATCGTTGTACATAAGGTCCGTGCGTTTCGTACCGAAGCCGTCCGCGACGAACGCCTCCTCGGCCGGTTTCGCATGCACCAGCAGGACATCGCCATCGCAGTTGCGGGCATTGCGGATCGCCTGCCCGGTGCCCACGGCCACGACGTTGACCTTGACGCCGGTCTTCTCCTCGAACATCGGCAAAAGGTGATCGTACAGGCCGGAATTGGCCGTCGAGGTGGTGGATTGCACGATGATCGACGTATCTTGGGCCCATGCCCCCCCCGCCAGCATCACCGTGAAAGCCGTGCCGCCCAGTTTCCTCCAAAGCATATTGGTCCCTTCTCTTTCCGCTTAGGTCAAACGACAATCCTGCCGTTCAGGTAATCCCGCGCCGCGGCGGATCGCGGCTCGGGGAAAAAATCGGCGGCGGCGCTGTGCTCGGCCACGCGGCCGCGATGCAGGAACACCACGTCATCGGCCATGCGCCGCGCCTGCCCCGCATCATGCGTGACGAAGACGATCCGCACGCCGCTATCGCGCGCGCCCGCAACGATGGCTTCGATCGCCAGCACCGAGGCCGGGTCGAGGCTCGCCGTCGGTTCGTCGAGAAACAGCACCTCGGGATCGGTCGCCAGCGCCCGGGCCAGCGCCAGGCGCTGCGCCTCGCCGCCCGAAAGAAGGCGCGCGGGCTGATCGGCCTTGTGGCCCAGCCCGACATGATCGAGCAGGGCGCGGCACCTCTTCCGGTCCTTGCCGCGCACCTTGAGGACGAAATCGAGATTGGCCGCCACCGACCGGCGCAGCAGCACCGGCTTCTGGAACACGAGCGCCTGGCGCCGCATCGCCGCATCGGGCGTCTGCCCGCCCCAGTCGATGCGCCCCGCGCTCGGGCGCTCCAGCCCGTGCAGCAGCTTCAGCAGCAGGCTCTTGCCCGCGCCGTTGGGGCCCATGATCATCGTGCAACCCTCGGGGCCGAGATCGAGGCTCAGCCCGTCGAGCACGCGCACCCCGCCCAATCGCAGCACGGCGTCGCGCACGATCAGCGGCAGGATCGCCGCGCCTGGTGCGGGGCCCGCGTCAAACATGGGCACGCCGCGCGGCGTTCACGCGCACCGATTGCACCGCGGCGTTCACGCCCAGCGACAGGACCAGCAGGATGATCCCCAGCGCCAGCGCCAGCGCAAGATCCCCCTTCGAGGTCTCCAGCGCGATGGCGGTGGTCATCACCCGGGTCAGATGGTCGATATTGCCGCCGACGATGATCACCGCGCCGACCTCGGCCACGGCGCGCCCGAACCCGGCCAGCCCCACGGTCAGCAGCGCATGGCGCGCGTCCCAAAGAAGCGCCAGCCCGGTCTGCATCCGCGTCAGGCAAAGCGAGCGGAATGCCTCGACATATTCGGCATGCAGATCCTCCAGCACCTGCCGCGACAGCGCCGCGACGATCGGTGCGATCAGGATCGTTTGGGCGATGATCATCGCGGTCGGCGTGTAGAGCAGCCCGAGGAACCCTAGCGGCCCCGACCGCGACAGGTGCAGGTAGACCAGCAGCCCCACCACCACCGGCGGCAGCCCCATCAACGCGTTCATCACGATCAGCACCGCGCTGCGCCCGCGAAACTTGCCGATGGCGACCAGCGCGCCGAGGGGCAGACCGATCAGGCACGCGGCGACTGTCGCGCCAAGGCTGACGCGCAGCGACAGCAGCACGATCTCGACAAGATCGGGATCGCCGGACACCACAAGGGCCAGCGCCAGTCCCAGGGCCTCTCCCATGTCCTGCAAGATTTACACCTATGCGCAAAAATTCCGAACTGCGAAAAGGTTTGCAGTTATCCGGCAAAAGGTCAAGCGATTGATCGCACCGCCGCGGCCCGCCGCAGCGACCGCAGAAAATCCGCGGTGCCGCATTTTTTCGGCTTGCAGCCGCAGCGCAAAATTTATAAGTGCAACGCCAGGACGCGGGCGTAGCTCAGGGGTAGAGCATTACCTTGCCAAGGTAAGGGTCGAGAGTTCGAATCTCTTCGCCCGCTCCAATACAACCAACTGAAACCAAAGAAACGTCTTGCAAACAAGGCCGTGTGGCCGTTTGTAGGTTGCAGATTTGGTTATAAAGGCTTCTCGACATGGCAGGCAAGGTCGGGAACATGGTGAACCACGATGGGCTTTACCGTGCCCGGCAGCGGTCCTAAAGGCCTGCGTGGTTTCATCGGCTGTACCGCGCTGAGCAGCCCTTTGGGTGGGAGTGTCCTGAACTTTGTGTATCCGGCCCGGCACATGCGGTTTCAGATACTCAAGCGTCAATGCGTTCCCCGATCCGGCTTTTTTTGAGCAAGCGGTTTTCCAGGGTCGGGTCGGCCACGACCTCCTTCAGCGCTGTCGTCTCCGAGCGCAGCTCCTTGACCTCCGGCGAGCTCGCCTGACGCACGGTATCGCCGGCCAGCCGCTGCCTGCCCGCCTCGAGGAACTCCTTCGACCACGTGTCGTACAGGCGCTCGCGTGCGTCGGGACAACGATCCCCCGGATCGTTTGCCGATCCTCCTTACCCCTCACGGCGGCACAGGGCGGCAATGCTTTCCTCGCCGCGCAAGCCCGCCAGCAGGCATTGTTGCAGAACTCAGGCCTGAGGTATGACTTCCCCTTACCCCACTGAGGTCAGCCCACGCGAGCGATCTCGGCGGTGCCGAGGGCGTTG
>NZ_JBAPKY010000036.1:4498-37938 GCF_037083785.1 Roseovarius sp. D22-M7 | reverse complement strand
AAGACGCGGTCGCCCGCGACATGGTGCTGGCGCATCACCGGCGACAGCCGGCCCTCCCAGCGGCGGTAGAGCTCGCAGAACCGGCTGTAGCCATACCTACTGAAGGTTGGACCCAGAATGAAATCGCAAAGATGGGGTGGGCGTGTGTTCTTGATTGCACGTTACAACTTCAAGTTGAGTTTAACTAATGGCCTGTTACCCTGACCCCGCCTCGGTTCGGCAGTAAACAAGTGAATAGGTTCTCGAAAGGAGCCTTTTGAACGAGTGGTTTATCTGGTGAGTAATGAGTAACTTTGGTTCGGTGAGTACCCGGGCCGGGGTGCAAGGACACATCTTCGCGGTGTGAAGGCGCCAATCCCCGCTGACGCTGGCACCTTTGCCTGCGCGCCTGCAGAGAAAGCCCGCCCGATCTGGCGGAGGCTCCTCGTCGAGCAGTGGTGCAAGCGACCGTCCGCAAAGGGCTGGGGGCCAGCCTCCGTCCTTATCCAGGACAGCTAGACGCCTTCTTCAACAGACTTGAACTGAACGGTCCATTTTGTTACATGTAACAAAAAGGAGGTGCAAAGGAGATGCCATGCCAACCTCTGTTTCCCAACGTGTCCAGAAGCGCCGCGATGCCTTGCGGGCCGCTGGCCTGCGTCCCGTTCAAATCTGGGTGCCGGACACTCGTCGCCCCGGTTTCGAAGCTGAATGTCGTCGTCAGGCGGGGCTTGTGGCCCAAGCGGATCGCGCCGACGACGCCTTGAAAGACTTCTTGGATCAAGCCCTGGTCGATGTGGACGGCTGGGAGTGAGGCGCGGTGAGCTTGTGACGGTCGCTCTCCAGGGCGAACACGGCAAGCCGCGTCCCGCACTTGTGATCCAATCCAATCGGTTCCCGGACACGGCCACGACCACCGTCCTTTTGGTCACATCCACACTGGTCGATGCGCCGCTGATCCGATTGACGGTCGAACCCTTGCCGGAAAACGGGCTGCGCGCCAGGTCGCAGATCATGATCGACAAGGCCATGACGGTTCGAACGGACAAGCTCGGAGGCGCTTTCGGCCAGATCGATGATACCGCCATGCTTGAAGTGAACAGGGCGCTGGCGCTGTTTCTGGGTGTGGCGGGGTAAGACACAGATAATGAACACTGGTGACCAGCTCTATACGCCCGCCATCAGTACATCTACCGCCCGGGTGATCTGATCACCTTGGTCTGCCACACTCCCAGTGCGGTTCAAGCTCGACCGTCGCACAGCCGCAATCAGCCGTGTCGCAAGGATCAGGTGCATGCCGTTGAGCTGGATTTCAGGATTCAGGTGCCGCACTGCAGGGTAGCCAGAGAGAAGCGGAATAACGACTACGGAAGTATCGGGCGGCAAAAGGTCGCTTTCGACAACGACCATGGAAACACCATTGTACTCCGCGACATCAAAGCGGGTCAGGGAGACCATGAAGTTCCGACGTGTGATGTGATGATATCGGCCAGCGGATGCCCATGGCGTTCGTGCCAATCCGATTGGGCCGCGAATGCACCTGTGTTCTCAGCAAGCCACCTCTTGCGTCGAGCTTCGGCGATGGCATTGATGAGTGCCGCCTCAGCCACTGAGGAGACGTTGATCTTAAGTTCCTTTGCAGCCTCAAGTGCCTCGATATCAAGTGTCAGGGAGGTCTTGCGCTTAGCCGACGCTGCCATACCAATCATACTCCACAATGATACCTTTAATTTATACCGACTTGCGACACGGCGCAAGCTTCACAGAACAGGAATCCCGAACCGGCCAACACGATTTGCGGACATGACGATATGCGCCAGAAGCCCTCACAGGGTCACTGAGTGCGATGATGGTGTTTTGGGTTACACATGGATACCAAAATAAGCGACAAGGCTACTCACGGAGCCACTGTGCGGCTCTCAGGCACATCCAGGATCGATAACCTGGTGGGATGCGCTCAAGACACAGACAAACCCGGATATCCCTTGCTTGGGTCAGCCTCTCCTGATGAACTCGAAGCAGAACCAGATTTGTGAGGCTTGATCAAACCCACTTCCAGAAAACTACTCTCTGGGTTGAGCGGCGTTGAACGGAATGAAGCCCGGAACAGTCGCATGATCAGGCAGTCCCGGTGTCTAGATCTCCGGCATTTCACCACTGACCAGACGCATCTATCGATAGAGAAAGAAGTTACACCCAAAGGTTGGGAAGACTTCCCCCAAGTTCTCCCGTTTTTTCAGAAGTTCTAAAAACGTTCTCGACCGTTTTCGAAAGTTTCAAAACGATCCTTCAGCCAAAAAGGCCGAAAAACGCTTAGGGTTCAGGGTGTCTTGAGGTGAGACAAAAAAGTGCTCAGGGACCAGGTCAAGGATGCGATCGGGTATCGGTCAGCCTCTACGACGGATGCCTGGACAGGTGTTTCGAGATGGGATCCAAAGACACAGGCCGAGTTCAAGAAGGCAGCCAAGAGGATCCTGGGGCACAAGGCGTATGCCAGGCTCAAGAAGTCTGAACAGGTTGTTCAGGACACGGTGTCCTATTTCAAGAGCACGATCATCGTGAGATCTGTCGTGGTGGCTTATGAGAACCTGGTGTCGAATGCTCTGCATCTGGCTGTGCGTGGGATCAACCCTGTGAAGGCCCTGACCGGCATGGTGAGCAAGTTCGTGGAGATCACGCAGTATGTGAAGAACCGCGAAGAGATCAACAAGCTCGAAATCGATATTGCCAGCAATTACAACCGGACAGCAGACAGGCTCAGAGCAGAGGCAAGGATCAAGGCTCTGAATGATGCCAATGACAAGCTGACCATCAAGCCCCTGATCGATGCCGGGGAGTTCAGCACGATCTCGGAGAACCTCACTGAAGCCGATGTCGAGATCCGTGAGGGTCGGTGGGCCGATTATCTGGAGAAGGCCACGGACAAGCTTCCTGGATGGGCTCAGACAGGTGTGAAGAATGCCCTGATCACCAAGGACACGGCTCTCTTTCAGGGCCTGAACAGGATGGTTCAGTACGGGGACTTCGTGGCCAAGGCGGTCTTGTATGATCACCTGACCCAAGAGAAGGGGGTTCAGAAGCAGGAAGCCATGGACGAGATCTTCGAGGAGTTCGTGCCCTATAACCGTCTGCCCGGTCGAGGGAGAGATACGTTGGAGAGCTTTGGTCTTCTTTGGTTCTTCAGCTACAAGCTCCGGATCCAGAAGATCGTGGCCAATAGTCTGAGAAACCGTCCCGTGTCTTCGCTGCTTTGGATGGGGGGTGTGGCGCCGACCTGACCTGCAGTTAGGACGCGCGCAAAGATAATTGAATCGGTTCGCTTGTCTTGATGTGCGGCGGTGTGACTCACCACTTTGGGATTCCTTGCCGGGGCTTCTGGCGTTACCGGTTGCTGCATGATCGATCGACAGGGGATTCAGCGGTGGTGGGAAGCGGACGGCTCGAAGCGTGACGAACGGGGCCGGCGCGTGTTTGCCGCGAGCGAGGCCCGCGCAGCGGGCCGCGGCGGTATCGCCGCGACGTCGGAGATCACGGGGATTGCCCGCTCGACGATCGGGCGTGGGCTGAAAGAGCTCGACATGCCATCGCCGCCGCACGGCCGGGTGCGCCGTGAAGGCGGCGGCCCCCGGCTGTTGACGGAGCGCGATCCGACCCTGCTTGCCGACCTTGAGCGCCTGGTTCAGCCGGCAACGTTGGGCGATCCGGAGCGGCCGCTGTTGTGGGTGTCGAAAAGCCTGGACAAGCTGGCGCACGCGCTTGGCGACATGGGCCATGCGATCAGCCCCAACAGCGTGCGCAAGCTGCTTGTCAGGCTCGGCTTTTCGCGCCAGGTCAACCGCAAGGCGGATGAGGGCGCGAAACATCCCGATCGCGACGCCCAGTTCGAGCACATCAACACCAGGGTGATCGCGGCACAGGCGGCGGGAGAGCCCGTCATATCGGTCGATACCAAGAAAAAGGAACTCGTGGGTGCCTTCAGGAACGGCGGCAGCGACTATCGCCCGCGGGGCGAGCCGCAGCGCGTGAAGGTGCACGACTTCGTCGACAAGGCGCTTGGCAAGGTCGTCCCCTACGGCGTCTATGATGTGGCCGCCAATGAGGGATGGGTCAGCGTCGGGATTACGGCTGACACGGCCGAGTTCGCGGTTCAGTCAATCCGCACCTGGCGCGAGCGTATGGGGCGCGCGCGCTATCCGAAAGCCCGTGCGTTGACGATTACCGCCGACTGCGGTGGCTCCAACGGAGCGCGCGTGCGGCTGTGGAAGACGGAATTGCAGAAACTCGCCGACGAGACCGGGCTCGTCGTCCACGTCCATCACTACCCGCCGGGCACATCGAAGTGGAACAGGATCGAGCACCGACTGTTCTGCCACATCACGCAAAACTGGCGCGGTCGTCCGCTCACAGATCGGCTCGCCGTGGTCGAACTGATCGGCGCGACAACGACCAGGACCGGGCTCAAGGTCGAGTGCGCGATCGACGACAGCACCTATGAGAAGGGCGTGAAGGTCTCCGATGCCGAGATGGCCAGCATCGACATCACCGGCGACCAATTCCATCCAGAATGGAATTACACAATCAAACCGCGGCAGTCACCGATAGCGTAGCGGTTATCCTTGCGGGTGTCCTTAGGGACTAGGGTGTCTTGAGGTCAAATCGTTACCGTATTGGAAGTTAGGTTTTAGGAGTGAAATTTCGGGCTTTAACACGCTTAGAACGAACCTTATCCGGTTAGCACGGGCATTATGGCGGAAGAGGAACCAAGATACCTCAAGGCCAAGGAAAGAAACGAGTGAGTTACCCGAGTTCATGTCACTTCATGTCGGTAGAACTCGGGGGAAGTCTGGGAAGACTGAATTACTATCTTATAGGTTGTATTTGATTGCACTCTTTTGCCCGCGCCGTAAGGTCGGGAAATTGTGCGATAAACACAGTCAAGGTTCAGGTAACTTTCATGCCGGCCCCGGCACCTTGCTCTAGCACCGCTGACGAAGCGTAACCTTACATTTCGGGGGATTTCTGCCGCCTCAGAGGTCCGGCCAGAGCTGTGCGTTACAAATACGCGATGTGTGATAAGTGTAGAAAACTGCATTATTCTATGTAATTTCAGTTGGTTAGATCTCATGAGATAAGGCTCATGTGCCTATTGCAAGAGTATGAGTAAGAGTATGCGGTGCTCGTTTTGTGCGTTTTGTTTGGTTATATAGCCCCATCCTCTTTGTCTTCTTTTCTTCTCTTCTTCATTCTTCGGGGCATTTTTCATTTTTGATATCAATAGCTTATGAGCGATAATATTACAAGTTGGGGGAGGTTGCCTTACGTTTGGGGGGATTATTTCTTACGTCTGGGGGGAAGTTTCCTTACCTTTCGGGGGATCTTTTTTGGGGCTGCTGGAAGTGTTGCATGTGCAAGCGCACGCTTGCACATGCCCTTACTCTTACATACCTTACGTGTAATGTAAGGCTCCGGAAATCGTGTTGTGACTGACAATCCCCCCATAAGTAATGTTTCCGACCGGCCCGGTCGGACACTAGAACTCACACCGGCTCCAGGCGAGATGCTCAAGCCAGCCGAACTGATAGACATTGATGGCGCTACCAGTCTCACCCTGGCGGCCCGGCGCTTGTATAATCAGTTGATCGGACACGCCTTCGGCCCTGAAATGGGCAAGGAAGGTCAGGAATGGACAATTCGAATTTCGGACCTGCGTGGCACCCACAAGGGTAACGAACGCCTCGAGGATAGCATCGTCGCCCTGATGAAGACGATTGTGACCGTGCGTCTCGCTAACGGCTCCACCCGTCGCGTGGCACTTCTGGGAGGCAACGACATGGGCGATCCCGAGCGCGCGCATGGCAGCCTCACATACTCTTTTGACAAGCGGCTGGTGCCGCTTCTGCGGGAAAGCTCGGTTTTCGGAAAGCTTGAACTGGCAGTGATGCATGCTTTCACTACCAAATACGGGCTGGCTCTCTATGAGGCGCTGGCCCGCCGGGTACGGCTCAAAAGCAAATTCTATGAGGACTTCGATCTCGCTGCATTTCGAGAGCTCCTCGGCGTACCGCCTGACAAACTGAAAACCTTTTCGAATTTAAAGCTCCGGGCAATCACTCCAGCGGTCGAAGAAATCAACGCAATTGCCTCTTTCGGTTGTCAAATTGAGCCCTTGAAGAGCGGTCGTAAGGTAACCCAGATCCGGGTGTACTGGTGGCGCAAGGAGGTCAATGAGTTGAAAAAAGCCTACGCAGAGTTGCAACGCCCCAAGGTAGGCCGCAAGGCACGGATCTCGGGCGATATCGAGCAGGTCGTCGACATCCCAAGCCTGTTTGATACCGAGATTTAGGGTTTCTAAAAATCTCCTGGGAGCACGGCATGCCGACAGTTGGAATGTCTTTGGTCCAAACGTGCTACATATACTATTCTAGTGTTTTCTGTCTGAGTGTTAGTTGTGTCAGATTGCCGAAATCCAAATCGGTATCGTCCTTCGCGGGGGCTAAGCCCAAGGAGGACGGGAGGGGGCCCCTCCCTGTATCCGTTGTCACCCCAAAGTGTACATCACGCCACCGTAGGTGAACTTGGACCCTTTCTTTCCTTTCAAATGCTTGATCACTGCCGATACATATTTCTCGCGGGCAGCAACCTCCAACTCCACGAGCTTGTCTTTATTATAATTCTTCAAGGTTCGATCCTGCTCGGCTTTCTTCATTTTTGTAAAGTTCTTTGGTTTCTCTTTAGCTGGAATATCGTCAAATGACTTGAGCGGTGTAAACTTGACGTCATTTTTTCTTGGCCAATTATTATTAATCTTTTTTACAAATCCCTCATAAAGCCCCTTCTGATTTTTGTTGTAGGTGGCATTTTCGTGCGGGTTCGGCGAGATCGGCCATTTCCAGCCTTTGTCCAATCCATCCCCCAACAGTTTCATAGACCTTGGCCCTCCACCGCCCCCACCGGGCCTATCCTCCGCCCAAGTATAGCTCGAGTCCGAAAAACTTCCCTTTATGTCAACCATTTGGAATACTCCTGTGTTCAGGTTTGGCGCGGCTACCGGTATGCGGGATTTCCCGGGCGGACGACCGCTTGCAATCAAGGTTGCCTAGTTTCGTCAGTATATCAATATGTTTGCTACGAAGCTCAGCCTGCGGCAGCCTTGATAGGTTACGATCCGCTCTCAGCAGTTTTCTTGAGTTGCTTGGCACCGTCGACGACGTAGTCGTGGGCCTGCTCGGTGTAGCCAACTGCGGCCACAACTTTATCAGCATGTGTGGGTAACGCGCCCACTCCATCATAGCCACCGCTTGACGCGGTTTCCAAGAGAGAGGTCACCATTCCGAGGCCCTTGATCGCACGCTTCCATTTGGCCACCGACTTCGGTCGTACATTCTTAAATTCCTCGAGCTTTACGGTCCATGTATCATAATCGTCCTCTAGCTCGGCGACGTGGTCGATACTGGATTGAACTGACGAACGCATTTGCGAGATTTCGTTCCGCATGTCCGAAACGTGTTTTTTCTTTTCGTTCTTTTTTCTCGTCATTCGGTCTATAATCGGCTTGCTGTCTTTAGGGTCGAAGCCGTGCTTTTGGAAGTTTTTAGGTAGGTCCTTGATATCTTCCTCTATTTCTTTAATACGATCTTCTGTCTTGTCGACATTTTTCTCTAGCTTCTCAATTTCCCTGCCGATCTGGATCGCGGCGTGCTTTGCCTTGTTTACCTTGCGGCGGTATTTATCCACGAGATCGGCAGTATGACTGATCGTCTTCGAATGGATTGACAGGAACGTGTCGAATGCGTACCCAACGAGTTCCTCTTCCTTCATCTCAGCCTTGGCCCCCTTCAGCGATTTGATGGCGTTGGGATCGCCGCTTGTAGCTTTCTTAGTTAGATCGGCGATCGCATCGGCTTTTGGCTGCAGGATCGCGACGTTCTTGGTGATCCGCTTCGCCAAACCTTCAACCCCGTCGTGGTGGTTTTTGTAATAGTCGACCGCCTTCTTGATTGACGCGGCCGAGTTTTTTATGAAAATCAAACCCAGGGGCGCCGTAATTCCAGCGAATGAAAAGACGAAAGCAAGAGGAATCGCAGCAATCGCAAGAGGCACCTTTATTGAGTGCTTGATAATCTGGCGTACTTTCTTTTTCTTGTGGTGCTTACCCTTTACGTAGTTCTGGATACTACGATCGACATAGGCTTCGATTTCGTCGTCGCCACGCTTCAGGGTTTCGCAGATGTCTTCGAAAGCGCGTTTGATAAGTGATTCCAAGGCCTCTTGCTTTTCCCGTTGGCTTTTGAATGTTTTGACCGTCATATTGTCGACTCTACTCTGCAGTAAGTCGATCCGCTTCTGCATCACCTTCTGACCGGCATCCATGACTGTCTTGGTTTTCTTATCTAGCATACGGTCAAGGATTGTTCGCTGCTCGGGTGACATCTTCTTGTCGCCACCCATGCTCGTCGTGACGGTGTGGGCGTTGGTCAATTGCCTCAGGTCCAGCCCCGTTGTCTTGGTGTCAAGGTTATTGATTATCTTGTGCCAATCCCACGAGTGCGTGTGCGGCTGCGCAGTCTTCTTCACGGTTGCCATGATGAACCTCTCTGTCCCGATCGTCTGGCCGTACAGGGGCTGAAAACCGACGTTCCCCAAGTTGTCTGCCGCTTGAAATCAGCATCGCCCGATCAGACCAACGGATCAAGTGTTCGCTATCCGGGCGCTGATCGCGCTCTCTGGAAAGCTCGGATAGGGGGATGTGCTCGTATCCTGCCGAACGCTTATAGACCGATGACCGGAATAGCCCCGTCGGACGGGTAGGCAGTGTTCTTACCCCTAACGGTTGTCGCACAACCCCGCAAGCGCGAGACGGTGCAGTCTGAGCGTGTCATCTAGTTCGCCCATTCCCGCGTTTCTCAAAGATTCTGCGGCAGAAACCAAGGAATGCCTTGTCGGGGTTGGCAGGCGCATCGAGACCACCATCGGCCATCCAGTCCCGCCATTCTTGTTCAAGGGCATAAATATCCCATCCCGGTGCAGCCTCACGGGCTTCCTGGTAGACTTCAGAACTCAAACAAATTGACCCGGACGCTGATGTTGTGAGAAGAGGTTTCTCTGTGTGGCGGTTCAGGAATACGACCATGTTATCATCCAGCCGTACAGCATAGTCCGGTATGTGATTATACGCTTCGTCCTGAGCAACAATATTACCAACAAGGCGCTTGAACTCACGAGAGGTCGAAGCAGAGCCGCACTTGTCCTGCAGAGCTAAAAGGCTGATCCTCCATTCTTTTTTCGATCCGCAGTGTTTGCGAGCTATCTCATAAATCCGGCGTTCTAAGGGCTTGCGAAGTCGAAAGTAATTTCGGTGCAACGTCAGGACTTCGTGGGCTTGAATAGCGTTGAATACCCAATCAGACAGTTGCACTTCAATTTCTTGCATACGCCCGTCACGGGTCTCGCGCACGATGCGTGCGCGGTCAATGATGCTGAAAATGTCCAGTTGTTCGACGTCGCCGGTCACGATGTTGGTTTCAATTTGTGTTCCCTGAAGGCGGATCAGGGCGCTTCGGAGTCCGCTGTATCCCCGTCCGTCAGATGGCCGGTTGGTTGCTTTCAATAGGTCAAACGCTTTCAAACGAACGATCTTCGAAACTTTCTGGCCTTTATTGATAGCCGACATGATTTGACTGATGCAGTAGATCAGCACGTCGCGGTCGTGGATGGTTGCAAGACCGTCTGAAGACGGTTTCACCTCAAGGTAGTTACGTCCCGTTCCATCCTCGTACCGCCGGACCCGATGGTCCGGTTTAGTCGAAAGTGAGAAAATCGGATGCGCCATGGAGGCCATATCGCCTTTGGGCGCTGCATCGAATATATCGCACACGAAAAAGTCGCCTTGTTCCTGCCGATCTGGCAGCAACGGAGAGCGGTCGCCATCTTTCGTGATTTCACACACCATGGCCAGATCTTCGTGATTTCACACACGCTGTCAAGCTCTTTCGTGATTTCACACACAGGTGTAGGCTTTCGTGTCTTTACACACACTTTTTCGTGTCTTTACACACAGATTATCGTGACTCTACACACACCGCAGTTTACAATGTAAAGCTCTATCAATAGCTTACAGACCGTTTTATGCAGTGTAACACATTATATAACACATATTTAACACACAGAACCTGTGGATAAGTTGCGTCATAGGCGAAGTGCCCTTCCGTCCTCCCTTGATAAGCCCTTCGGCTTCAGACCAGGGAAGATATCAAGGAAGAGCCGGTAGAACTCCGAGCGTGAAAACACCGAACTGTATTTGTCCATCTTGTATCTGAAGCGGCAGTGTCATTTTGTCAGACGGATACTGATCCCCAAGAAACTCAACGATGAGGTCGGCAACATCAGGATTTACATACCCCGCGCCCCGCAAGACAGCCAAAAGCTCACGCCAGTTCTGAACATCAACCACCAAACTTCCAGAAAGGACACCAGTGTCGGCTCGTTCCAACTGCCCTGTCATTCTGAGCTCCGACTCTCCCAAGCGCAGACCGCTTTCACGGATCAGGAGGGTTTCCAACCGTGGCATTCCCTGATTCAGCACTGAACGATCCCAGACGTCGGAAAACCCGAGTCCCAGGTTTGCGACGATCACCTCTATCATCTGATAGTCTGGAGGCAGATCCGATCCGATCTCAGAGAGGTCCAGATCTGTGGCTGCGAGGCTCAACTGATAAGGGTACGGTGCGTTGTCGCCTTGGTCAGCTTGCCTGGCATCCGGGAGGTCCCTTAGTTCCATCTGCAATGCCTTTAGGTCCAACTGCCAGTCACCAGCCTCGTCACTGCCCTGGTCGCCTTGGCCCCCCTGACCCTCATGAGTGAGCCTGGCCTCCTCCAGCTGGAGTTGAGCGCGTCCCAGAGGCAAGGCCAGGGCGGGGCGCAGAAACACGGCTATCTCTAAAAGGTTTGCTTCGAGATGCAGAGTTCCAAAACTCGTTTGCACCGTCTGCTCACCATCAAGGTCCAGGCGCACTGTCTGTGGCTGATAGCTTGGCGCATGAAGCTCCATTTCAGGCAGCGTCCAGGAAAACACCCCTGCCTGTCGAACCTCCAGGTCGGACATGTTGATTTGGAAATCTGTTGGGAAGCCACTGATGCGCGCTTCGGTATAGCTGCTGGAGACCGCGCCGTGCTCTTGGCCTTGCAGCTGGCCTTGCAGCACATCCGCAACACCCTGCTTGAGCGTATAGGCTGCGGCTCCCCAATAGGCCGACCATAAGAGCAAAGGAAGCGCGAGGATAATGAGCCAGCGCCGCATCATCTTTCCTTTCCAGTTGGATAGTATGGGTAGCTGCAGACGATGCTGCGATCAGTCGCGCAATGCCAGCTCCTGAACGCGGGCGACAGGCTGCCAGACGTATTCCAGAATGGTTCGTTTCCCAGACAGCACATCCACGGTCGCGGTCATGCCGGGAAGGAAGGTGACCTCCGTGCCGTCGTCCAGCGTGATACCACCTTCGATGGCGACATCGATCAGGTAGTGAGTCTCGCCGGTGTCTTGGTCCTGAACGGCATCCGGGCTGATACTTATAACCTTCCCGTCCACCGTGCCGTAGCGCGAAGATTCGTACGCTGAAAAGCGAATGCGCACTATATCATCCAATCTGATATCTGAAATATCGGCGGGCTTGATCCGCGCTTCTATGACCAGGTCATCTTCTGTTGGAACTAGTTCAACCACGACGTCGCCACGACTGATGTATCCTCCCGGCGTACGGTAATTCAACTGATTGACGATACCGGTGACCGGCGCTCGAATTACAGTGCGGCTCACTCGCTCCTTGAGCGCCGGGATGGCCTCCTCGATTTCGGAAAGCTCAGCAACCGCGCCCGAAAGCTCTTCCATACTGGTCAGTATGTACTCCTCTTTCCGATTTTGTATCTCGCTTTCAATCTCGGAAATAGCGGCGCGCGCACTGGCCTCGGAGGCGCGCGAGCTTGCTTGCGAGCCGCGTGCGCGCTCAAGCTCCCGGCGCAGTTCCAGAAGGCGCGTCTCCGGTGCGATGGCCTGTTGAACCATCGGCTCCATGATGCCGATTTCCTGGCTTAGAAGGTCTTGTGTATTGACCATCGTCTCGATGGAAGCCTGCGCATCCAATAGATCCTGTTCTCGCTGCAAACGACGCTGCTCCAGAACGGCCAGCGCACCTGCCAGTTCTGTCTGTCTTGCCCGAAAAAGGCTTTCTTCACTTGCAGCAACCGACGGAGCTCGAGCACGCAAATCGGCCGGAAACTCCAGCTCCTCCCCGGCGATTTCCGTGCGTAGTCTGATTTCCTTGATCTGAAGCCCCGCGCGACGCTGCAACATGCGGTTCAGCTCGCTACTGGCATCTACAGGATCGATCTCGAACAGAAGGTCATCTTTGGATACCACGGAGCCTTCTGAAACGTATCGACGCAAGATGACCCCGCCCTCGGCAGCCTGAACATTCTGGTTCTGCATGGCCGAGATCACCCGCCCTTCGCCCCGGGTGACATTATCGAGCTCCGTGTAATACGCCCAGACACCAATGGTCACGAGCAAGAGAATGATGATGAACATGACAATCGAATTGCGGGAACCTTCTCGCCCGGACATTTCTTTTGCTATTGTCTTGAAGTCTACAGCTGACATGTCTTCTCAAGCCTTATTTGCGTGTTGACTGGCTTTGCTGAAGCCGTTCCGGTGTCGTATCTGAGGCAATATCACCCTGATCGAACACCAGCACGCGCTCTACCAGCTTCAGCAGAGAATTACGGTGTGTCACGACAATGAGGGTACGGTTCTTGAGCCAGAACTTGAGGCGATCCAGAATCGAATTTTCGGTTGCCGTGTCCATCGAGCTCGTTGGCTCATCGAGGATCAGAAGGTTGGGTTCATGCAAGAGCGCACGTGCCAGGTTGATGGATTGGCGCTGCCCACCGGACAAGCCCTCCCCTTTTTCTTTGAGAGGAAGATCATACCCGCTTGGATGACCTGCAATGAAGTCGTCCACACCCGAAATCTTGGCGATGTTCAGGATATGCTGATCACTGTACTCGAAATATCCCATCTGGATGTTTTCGCGCAACGTGCCGGAAAACAGCCACGTTTCCTGCAGCATGACCCCGATATTGCGTCTGAGGTCGGATTTGTCGATCTGACGCTGATCGACCCCTTCGATCAGGACGCTGCCTTCGGTGGGTTCGATCAGGCCAGCGGCCAAGCGGGCAAAGGTGGATTTGCCTGACCCCATGCGTCCAACGAGGGCCACTTTCTGACCAGCGGGGATCTTGAGCGACAGATTGCGAATGATCGGGCTTTTGGAGCCAGGGAAGGTGTAAGAAACATTCTTGAACTCGATCTCGCCATTGAGCACCGGTCGGCTGAGACGCTGCTTGGTGGCGTCCTCGCCATCATCATCTTGCATCAACGCGTTGAGTGTCTTGTAAGCCTGTCGCGCACCGTTTGCGCGTGACAGGGCCGAGGCCAGTTGCGTCAGCGGTGCCAGGGTTCGTCCACTCAGGATCACCGCCGCGATCAGCGCGCCCATTGTCACTGTGCCTTCCTGGATCAGGAACACCCCGTAGAAGATGATCATGATCTGTGCCAGCTGCTGGATCGAAGCGGCAGAGTTGATGGCAAATTGTGACAGCAGCCGGTTCTTGAGGCCCAGCTCCGACTGTGAAGCGGCCGCTTCCTCGAAGCGTTTCCGCATCAGGCGGCCTGAGCCCGTGGCTTGGACTGTTTCCAAGCCATTCAGCGTTTCGACCAGCACGGCTTGCTTCGACATGCCGGTTTCCATCGATCCTGATGCAATACGCGCCAAGAGCGGCTGGATAATCACCCCGGTGATGATCACGAGAGGCACGGCCACCAAGGGAACAAGCGCTAGCGGCCCCGCAATCATTGAGATGACCCAGATGAAGAAGAAGATGAAGGGCAGGTCGACGACCGCCACAAGCGTCGCCGAGGTGAAAAACTCCCGCAGTGTTTCAAACTCACGCACGACACTGGCGAGGGCGCCGGATTTATTCTTGCGCTTGTCGAGATGCATGTTGAGCAGTTTATCGAAGATAAGCCGCGACATGCGTGCATCCGCGCGTTGGCCGGCCCGATCGATAAAATTACCTCTCAACGTCTTTATTATGAAATCGAAGCCCAAGGCCAGCAGGACCCCTACTGTCAGGGCTATCAAAGATTCAATCGCTTCGTTGGGCACAACACGGTCATAGACGACCATGATGAACAGCGAAGTTGACAGACCCAGGAAGTTCGAGACCGCAGCCGCAAGAAGAACCTGAGTGTAAAGCCATTTGCTTTGTTTGAACGACCCCCAGAACCAGTTGCTCTTGCTGGAATTGGATTTCAGCTCCGGTTTTTTGAGCGCCAGAATGACAAATTCCGCACACTGGTTGGTAAGCTCTTTCCGTGAAATCGTCTCTTCCGCGAAATTCTGGGTCGGCCAAACGACACGCAGATTGTCTGCGCCCTCGACGCGGGTAATGAGAAAAGCTTCTCCGAGCTTGGTGAAGGCGATCAGCGGGCAATGGCCCTGGGTGATCTCTTTCACCTTCAACTCGCCGGCACTGGCAACGAAGCCTGTGTTAACCAGCGCCGAGACGGCGTCTTTGGGATTGAACATATCCTGCGTCAGGTCCGGCAGGTCCCGGATGGCGGATATGCTGTAGTTCTGACCATTTTCGCGCAACAAATGCTGCACACTCAGCAACAGGGAGTGTTCGTTGTGCTGCTCCGGTGTTTTTGTTTCTTCCTGTGCGTCTTCGGGCTCGGGAAGCTCTGGAACGGGATGCACAGATTCTGATGCTGCCATACTGTCCTTATGATCCTCATCATTCATGGTATCTTCTGCCGCGGTTTTCGATGTCATGAGTTCTTGTGCCTTCCAGAGTATCCGAACACCTCTGCCAGCAACGTGCATTCATCCGTTTCAGGCTGTCTTCCAGATTGGTCGACTGCTGACGACATGCTCCCGTGAAGCATAAACTGACGGATATCAAGCTTGGGTGAGATCGACATCCCTTGTGGACGCGTCGTAACCCGCATCATCGCGTGTTTGCCTCGGGTTGTTGAAAGCTGTTTCAGGGAGAAACTACAGACGACGGCACCGCCCACATTAGTGGTTTTACAGAAACCCACATTTGTTGTTTTGATCATTTGCGGGAAATTCCTGCCTCTGCCTCTAGCTCTTCCGTGCGAGCTTCGATATAGGTTTGCATCTCTCCCACCATCTTCCGGCCGGTCGCGCTGCAAGCCGTCTTGAAGCGCGTATGAAGTGACTGAGGGAGATCGAGACTCAGGCGCTTGGTGGGTTCTTGGGGCGCAGGCTTTGCGTCGGCCTTCGAAAGATCGTTCGTCGTGTCATGCCCTGCCCCGCCGTTTTCATATGCCGAGATTTGCTCGTCCGTGGGCTGCTTCGGCTTCGGCGCTGTTGAAAACGTCTTCTTCGACATACCGCTCGATCTCTCTGGTTAGGTGTTCGATTTCGCGGGTGGCGATGCTGCCGCTGGCCCACTCGAAAATTGTTTGCCCCATCGTCAGGCTTTCCGCGAAAGCGACCCTTTGCTCGATTTCACTTCGCAGGATTGGCAGGCCCGCCTCAGCCGCCATTGTGCGAATATCTCGCCCGATCACGGTTTTCCCTATTTTGCGGGAAACCACAAACCCACATTTTAGGGAAGGCTTGAATTCCCGGGCTTCCTTGACCTGGCGGACTGTCAGGTCCGACGCCCATGTCGAAAGACCTGAAGGTTCGATTGGCAAGACCACGAAATCCGAGGCCACGATGCAAGAGCGCGCAATCTCTTCTGCGTGCGGTGGCCCGTCAATCACGGTATGCGTGTAATCCGCTGCAAGCTTCAGGGCATCACGCGCCATGTTGGCTCGCGCCATGCTGACCACCTGAAAGGGCGCGTCTTCCCGCAGCCCTGCCCAGGTCGTTGAAGAGCTCTGCTTGTCCGCATCGATCAGAAGCACGCGATGCCCTTGTCGAGCCAGGCAAGCCGCGACATTCACCGATAGGGTGGTTTTGCCGACGCCGCCCTTCTGGTTCAGAAACGAAATAATCATGAGTTCTGTTTCACAGTATCTGTGGGAATGTGTAAAGACACAAAACCACATTTATGCAATTATCCTCGCTGGCAGACTCCGCGTTTCTTGCAGAAGGCGAAGAAGTGCTTGTCTACATCTTTCACTTCAAACACCGTGGGGGTTTAGGAAATATTAAGGTTCAATGCCTTACGCTCCAGAACCCAAAGCGCAACTCTATACTAACCCCCGCAACAGAAACCACAAACCCACATTTGTCCATACGGCTGTTGCCTCATGAAATGCAGATCGAAGCCCCTGATTTTTCCAGAAGCAAGCCTTGCTCCCGGAGCTGTCAGGAACCACTCGACCCTCGTTGGAGGCGCCACGAAGAAGCCACCCGCACCACCTCCGGTAGAGACGACAGGAGGCAGGGCTGCTTATGGCTGTGGGCAATAATATTTCGGACGGTGCCTTCTTGCCGCACCGGGAACCAAAAATTCTACCCTGATTTTACCATGATATCTTTATGTTGCAGCAACGATCACGAAAGTGTAACCACGAATTGGTAACATGCCGCAGTGTGCACAAAACACTACTACTGGGTGTCGGGACAGAAACCTAAAACAACGCCTGTGAACAAACGGAGCTTGGCTAAATGAACATGATGAAAAACGATAAGTTTGAACAGAATACAGTGCTGGAGCGGGATGCATCCGCTCAGAACGCCAATCCTGCTCTGGCGCAGCTGATGAAGGCCTGGGAAAGCAAGAACGCAAGGCATGCCAAGCGCGCAGGTGGGTTTGGTCTGATGGCTGTCTCTCTGGCTGCTTGCGGTAGCGATGGCGACGGCGGTTCTTCCGATGATGACGGCACCACCCCTGTTGCAGAAGGCGGTATTTGGAGCCTGGTCGCTGGTGGCTTGCAGCTCGCAGGCGACTTCGACCCTGCACTTTTTGCGGGTGGCGTTCTGCCAGCTGGTGTTCTGATTGGTGCTCCTGCGGTTTTGACGCCAACAAGCACTGACTTCGTAAATGGCGATGGAAATCCGGCAGGCGGCGACGATCTGGTTTTGAGCACATCCGGTTCCTTCACGGGCGCGGTTGTAGATCTGGGCGAAGGTGACGACACGGTTTTCATTGATGTCACCGGAAACACGATCGCCGGCCTGGTTACCAATGTCGAAACCGTTGAGCTCGCGAACAGCACGCTTTTCGGGGCCAGCCTCGTGAATTTGTCGACTGTCGTCGATGTCGAGAACGTCACCATCAGTGAGACAAGTGCTGCAGGGGGAAATCTGCAGGTTACCAATATCCGCAACACGGCGGATATCGAGGTTCAGGGCAACTTCAACAACAACGTGTTCATCGACTTCCTGAACGCGACAGGCCCACTCAATCTGACGGTCAATGACTATTTCCAGAATGCTGGTTCGCTGAACATTGCGCAGGACTTCACTGCCATCAACGTGACCTCGGCTGGTGAAGGTACGCTGAACGCGATCGATGCGGGCGCTCTTGGTGCCAACCTGCAAAGCCTGACCATCGACGGAACTGTTGATTTTGAAGTCATCGGAGGCGCTGTAGCTTTCCGCGCCGCGACACCTGCTGTGATCGACGCAAGCGGCTTCGAAGGTGATAACCTGACGCTGGCAGTTGCTGGACACAACGATGTATCCTTCACTGGCTCGGACGCTAATGACGCGTTGAGCGTTACAACAGCACCGGCCGCTGTTGGCCCCGACAACGTCATCACACTGACCGCCGATCTCGGCGCGGGCGACAACACGCTGACCATCAATGCCGGCGCGTTTCAAAGCTTTGTCACCCCGGAGTCCACTATCGCTAGCGACGGTGATCTGGAATTGATCATTGCAGGCGGCAACGTCGACATGACCCAGCCCGATGCAGATGGCAACTTGCTTGATCTGTCAGCGGTGACCAGCGTGACGATCACGCAAGGTGCGATCCTGAACCTTACTGCCGAGCAGGTCACAGAGATCGGCATCGATAACTTCTCGACTCCCGATTTCGGCAACGCCACCGGCGCACTCAACATCACCGGTGTGGATGACACGCCGTTGGACCTGAGCGGCATCGATGTTGGCACCGTGGTCACTCTGACCACTGTTCCGGGCGATGTGACGCTGGACCCGACCACTGTTCTGGGCAATACCAATACTGGTGTTGCGGCGGTCATCGTGGACAACCGCGGCACCGACAGCACGGTAACCATGACGGCTGAGCAGTTTCAGCAGCTGGACGGCACGGGAGAAGTCACGGGACGAGGCGGGCCGGGCACCAACAACCCAGCCACCGGCGAGCCGTTTGAAACCGGCTTGGTTCTGACCGATTTGGACCCGGATACAGAATATGACTTGGGTGAAGTTGATACAGACACCACAGATGTTCAGCTGAACAACTTCACAGCTGGTGCAGACTTTGATCTTACCGATATTGGCACCACTGAACTGACCGTAACCCTGTCGGGTGATGTTGACCTGTCCGAGTCTGGCGCGTTCGCTGTTGATAACTTGGTCTTTTCCGATGGGGCAGTGTTGACCACCGCCGGCGAGCCTACCGTAAATAATGAAATTGTCTTCGAAGGCGCGGCCACCCTCAACAATGTGGACAACTCTACAGTACTCTTCGATACAGACAATATTTCCGGCGATGCATCGCAGGTGGTTCTCAACTTCGAAGGAACTGGTCCCGCAGTTCTGAACGTTGAGGGTTCAAGCGATCTGACTTTGAAGGCTGTGAATGCCGGTAACGACACAACGAGCCTAACCGTCAACAATAACCTGGACGCTGGCGCAACGCTGGACATCACCGGGGGCAGCCCGGCCATGACCCTGGGTGAAGACACCACGGACCTGACAGTCACAGGTGATGCGGAAACGACCACTTTGATCGGGACTGATCCTGGTGAGCCGGATATTGTCAGCAGCTCTTTGACCACAATCACCGCCACTGCTGGTACAGATGCGGTCATCAACCTCGGAACGCTGGATGGCGTAACCTCAGACACACTGACTGTTGACGGCAACAACGACCCAAGCAACGCAGCCACCGGCACGACCACTGTTGAAATCACTGATGTGCCTGCTGGCGCGGCATGGGAGTTCAACGGTGTCGAACTGGTCATCAATGATGTTGCGGGGTTCGGCGCAGGGGCGACCATCAAGCTGGGTGCGGGCACCACGCTTGCCGGTGACGCGACTCTTGCTGATATCTCACCCTTCCTGACCAGTGACTCGATCGTGCCACTGGATGCCAGCTCCACCGCAGCCGAGATCACTACGGTCCTACAATCGCTTCAAGCCAACCAGGCCACTGTCGATGTCACCGGCATGGATCTGGATCAGCTGACAGCCGTGGTCGACAACTCGCTGAAGGTTGCTACTGCCAACGGGGATCTGACGCTGACGGCCGATCTGACCGTCTTCCAGATCAACACTCTTAGCGGTAAGTATGCTCAGGGTATGGACGACGTCCTGACCATCGATGCCGATGGCATGACCACGGCGCAGAAAGCGGCGTCTGCTGGTGCAGTTGCTGGCAACACCACCGATGTCATCAATCTGACGCTCGACTCGGATGACAGCGCCGGAGACATCGGAATCCTGCTGGCTGAAACCGCCAACAACTCCACCGTTGTTGAAGCTGCAGACATGGATGCAGGTCAGCTGAACGCGCTGGTTGGCAACATGCCCAACGTGAATGTCATCAATGACATGACCCTCACGAACGGCAACGTCGATACCCAAATCACGGCTCTGCTCAGCAAGGCGGCACCGCAAAGCGTGACGGTTGATGCCGAGTTCATGGGCAACGATCAGTTTGCTGCGATCGAGGAGCAGATCACCAAGATTGCTGCTGACGGTGTTGAAAACCTGACTGTAACTGCCTTGGAGCCGGACCAGGATTTTCAGGTCACGGCACTTCTGGAACTGGCTGTGGATGCTGAAGTCAATGCGTTGAACATGTCAGATAACCGTCTGAGCATTGTCGCCGAGAATATCGACAACATCGCAGACGACGGCATCACCGGTCCGCTGACAGTGACGGCTGATCAGACGGCTGCTGAAATCACCTCTTTGGTGAGCAAGGCACCTGATGGCACGGTTATTGTGGATCTGTCCGACATGGACACCGATCAAGTCGACGCCGTAACTGCTGCTTCGGACAAGGTTGCCAATCTGACCGTCGGTGAAAACTCCTCGGTCACACTGACCTTGGCACAGTTCGCCACACTCGACAGCGATGGTCTTACTCCGATCATAGGCGCTGCCGCAACCGATGCAGCCAACACGGGCGGGGCTATCACGATCATTGCAGATGCAGATGGAACGCTGGATCTGTCTCTGGTCTCCGCTGGTGCGGGTAGTGCCCCTGCTGACGACAACGGTGGCACGCTGACTCTGCAGGTTGAGGACGGCTTCACTCTGTCGGTCGAAGGAGCGCTTCCGGGTCAGAACGAGAACCTGGCAGTCTCCGGGACCGGCACGCTGGCTGTAACCGAGAACCTGAATCTCGTCGGTCAGAACCTGACGGTCGCAGGGGGCATGACCATCGACCTGGCACCGGATGTCACCCTCACTCTGACAGCGGAACAGGCGGATGCCTTGGCTGTTGACGGTGTGACTATCACCAAGGCGGCGGCAACTGCGCCTGCGGTCGAAGGTGAGATCTTCGTGAGCGGTGGTTTTGAAGTTGTTGCCAATGAGCCACTGGACCTTTCAGCGCTGGACCTGAGCCTTGTTGACCGCTTCGATCCCCTTGAAGGTGATGGAACGATCCTGTCTGCCGATCCGGCCAAACTGCCGGCCCAAATCGGGGTTGGTTTCGCCGACCCTGTTTTGGTTGATGTGGACAGTGATTGGTCAACTTACGATGGTGTGCTGAATGCCAATGTGAATGTGTCGGCGAATGCCACACTGACACTGAATGCTGACACTGCAGAGGCATTCGCAAACACTGGGTTCCAGATCACGGGCGAAGCATCTGGTGCAGGTGAGACTGGTGGCTCGATCGTCATTACTGACCTCGACGATACTGAAATCAATCTGTCAGGTCTTGACGGAGATGTTCTTCCGGGAACTGGCGGTGCTGGCGACGATGGCACTTTCGTCGTATCAGTTTCGACCGATGTCACGCTGGATCAAAACACGATTCTGCCCACAACGGCAGACGTCATCATTGATGATGGTGCCACGCTGGGCGTCAATGGTGGAACGGCGCAGGCCGATGGTAGCAACGCCTACGAAGGCCTGGGTACGCTGAACTTCGTCGACCTGGACGGCATTGCCGTCGCGGCAGACTCGGAAGTGCGCTTCAACAGCTTCACCTTCGAGGACACAGATACTAACGTGACCATCAATGGGTTTGAATCCGCGAATGCCGTTATTCTGCCTGACGGTAACGTTCTGTCTGGTACCAACGGGCAGTTCTTGTTTGAAGGTACGACGCTCGGAACGATGTCTCTCGATCTTAGCAACTTCACCACGTCGGGGACCGGCTTCGATACCATTCCGGATAACACCACAGCGACTGATCTCAACGGGGTCGGGGTCATCGTGGTGGAGGATGGCACCGATCCAACAACGCTGGACTTCTCCGGTGCCAACAACGGCGAAGATGCGCAAATCTTCTTCGCCTTTGAGAATGGTGCCAATACCGAAGTTCAGTATTGGAGCGATGATGGTGCCGGTACGGGCACCGCGAGCGACGGCATTGTTGATACGGATGAACTGACCTTGGTCGCCACGCTGGACGATACCGGAACTGACCAGCTGGGCAGCGAAAACTTCACGGTCTAAGCCTTACAGGTCAGCTTCTGCTGCACTATGAGAATGGAACACCCCCGAGCACACGCTCGGGGGTGTTTTTCTTAACGTAAGACTTCGGGCGGCTGAATGTGCGGTGCGGCTTTGACAAACAGGCGGTTAATCTCTTAGGCACGCGGAAAACCGGTTTCTTCCAAGCAGGGATATGTAATAGAGACTAACGAAATTAGAGTGCAGGCGAAGAGAGCCATGGGCCAAGAAATCAGCCCATGCCGTTGTCACCCAGCCTGCATACCACAAGCTTCAGGAGCCTTGTCATGACGACCTCCCCCTCTCCCGATCACATCCCGGATCCAGAAGCCGCTCCCGAAAATGCTGCGGCTGTTGTCCTGGATGATGTGCGTTATCCGCTGGACCAACTAAGCGATGCGGCTCGCGGCAATATTGCCTCGATCAAGTTTTGCGATGAAGCCATCCAGCAACGCCGCAACGAGCTGGCCGTGGCTGATACAGCCCGAATGGCTTATGCTTCAGCCTTGAAGCGTGAGATGGGCAAAGGGGATACAAATGACAGCGCCGACGCCCCAGGCTGAAATCCTGCAGCTGGGCGATCAGGAGTATGCCATTGATCAACTTAGCGCAGATGGTCGCTTAGCTTTGGAACGCTACCAGCAGATCGAAGCGCATCTACAATACCTGCGCAATATGCAGGCTGTTCTGACCAAGGCGCGCAATGCCTATATTGCCGACCTGAAACAACACGTCCTGAAAGGTCGCACCGGGTTGGATTTCTCCGACCTTTTGTCAGATGACTGATACAGCGCCAGCAAGGAACCAAGGAGAGATGAATGCCCAAAATTACCGTTGATGGCACCGACTATCATACCGAAGACTTGAATGATAATGGCAAGGCCCAATTGGCATCCTTGCAGTTTCTGGAAGCTCAGATGCAGAAACTTCGTAACGAGATCACCGTCTTCGAGACGGCACGCCAAACATATGTAAATTCGCTGAAAGCGGAGCTGAACCAGTCACAATCCGAGGACACCTGAAGCTGCGTTTCCCAGGCCCCCAAGACACGAAAACCGTGGCCCGGACGCCATACCTCGTGTCAACGGGCTACGTGGGCAAGATTTACTTTGCTTAAGCCGGGTATGTGATTCAACACGAGAAGAGTAGAGCCTTGATCCGTAGAAACTCACCGATGTCACCAAACCGTACCTCTGGTGTGCCCTTGCTCCTCTCTCTCTTGGCGCCGGTATTTCTTTTGGGCTGCCAAAATCCGCCCGGGTTTTCCGACCAGGAACTGGCCACCTCTGTTGCAGCGATGACAAGCGGGGATGTAACGCTCCCCTCTGACGCGCCACAGGATGTGGAACGCGCTGCAATCGGACAGGATCAGGGTTATGGTGCCGCTCTCCGCGAAGCTATCATCGAGAACCAGCAATTCGCCGCGGCCATTCGGCAGTATCGTGAAGCAGCCGCCGGGATAAAAATTGCACAAAGCGACAGACGGCCACAAGTGGGCGGCTCGGCGACGGCAGGCGGGGTTGGCGGTGGAGGGGAGGATGACGTGACCTTCGGTGGCGCTTTGGACGTGTCGCTGTCGCAGCTGATCTATGACGGGGGTGCTGTACGTTCAAATATTGCGGGTGCAACAGCACGCGCCTATGCAGCGCGCGCCGAGGTGGCGGTTTCCGGAAACGAGGTTGGGCGTGAAGCAGCCAGGGCGTGGATCGACCTATGGCTGTCCAATTCTCAGCTTGCTCTGCTCAATGAGCGGATCAACGAGGTCTCGCCCATGATCGACCGGATCCAGCGCCTTATCACAAGCGGGATAATCGATCGTGCCGCCCTTGCCGCCGCCCAACGGCAATTCCTCGATTTGAAGCTGGAAGAAGAGCGGTTGAACGCAGACTTGCGCAGTGCCCGAGAACGGTTTGACCGCTATTACAGGGACCGTCCTGCATCCGTTCCAGCACCTGAGAGACTGTTTTCGGATGCGGAACTCCAACGCATGAGCACAACTTGGACGGATTCCCCGGCGCTCATTTCGGCGGCGGCAGGTTTGATTGCCAACGAACAAGCTGTCGAGGCCGCCGAAGCAGAGACCCGACCGACCGTTGCTTTACGTGCCGGAGCGCGTAGCCCTATCCGGGAGACGGACGAACCGGATGTGAATGTCGGGGTGGTTCTCCAGTACGATTTCTACGATGGCGGGCGTAAAAGGGCCCGGATCGAGCAGTTGACTGAACAACTGGAGGCCGGAAAAGAGTCGTTCGAAGATTTGAAATCTGGCACACGCGTTGAAATTGAAACGGCCTTGTCGAGGCATCGATCATTGCGTGGTACGATTTCGGTCCTGCAGGCACAGATCCGTGAGCTGGACACCGAACGCAAGACGCTGCGCTCACAGATCACGTCGGGCCAGGCCGATTTTCGTCAGTTGGTCGAGTCGGAGGTTCTTTATTACCGCGCTCAGGCCCGTCTTCTGGATGTACGTGGCGAGCTGACGGCATTGGAGATTACCATGGCCAGCCAGACGGGCCAGCTTACCGAGAAACTGAATATCGATATTGATGCGGCTTTGTAATTTCCACGTTGGAGAAGAGCGCGCCAGAGATCAATGCTGTGCATTCCGACATATCCGGTCAGCCGCTCCGACGGCATTCGGTCACGAAACCAACCGTGCCCCGGTACAGGCACATTTCTCCTCGGCGATCGAGATTGCTCACGGCAAGGTCGGCGATACGGATGCCAACGTGCCGCGGTCCTAAAAGGACGACATCTGCTTGGTTCCGAATAGATAGTACGGTTTGACTGGTTTGACGCCGGTACATACATTGTAATTATGCCACGCTGTGGAAGCTTTACAAGGATGAGTATCATGCCGGCACGAACAGTCAGCACATCCTGACACCGATCGCGCCGGGCAAGATTGATACCAAACTTAATCCTTTGCTCCGATACTCTTCACAAGATATAGTAACGTCATGGTGAAAAATACGTAATGTGGTGACATGTCAGATTTCAGCCCTTTATGCCCAATCCAGATGGAAGTTTTTCCCGACCAGATGCATCTTCGCCGGGAGGATCCGACGAAGAATATGCGGCGCTTCTACAAGATGGTGGTACAGCGTGACCTTTTCGGAGGTGCATCTTTGATCCGGGAATGGGGTCGGCTGGGCAGCCCTGGGAAGCTGCGTGTCGATCACCATCTCGACGAGGGCCACGCAGTCAATGCCCTGATTAACCTGATGACGGCCAAGCGCAGGCGGGGGTATGAGTAACGTCTTTGCCCGCGTGGATGACTGGTAAACACATAGGGCTTACACTTTCGGCGCGGGAACCAAGAACAGGGGAAGCCGATGGATTGGTTCAGCGACAAACATCTAAAGGAACTTGACGCGGCGCTTCTGGCCTTGCCGGAAGACAATGACCCGATGCTTCTCAGCCAGTTCGACGGGTTTTGCGCGGCCTTGGTCGTCTGCCCGGAGCTTATTTCACCAACCGAGTGGCTGAAGGAGGTCTGGGGGCCTGATGGTCCACCCGAGTTTGACACGGCAGAGGATATGCAGCGCCTGATCGATCTGATCATGGCGCATTACAATCAGGTAGCTGACATGCTGCGCCCTCCTGCGTGGTACGCGCCTGTGCTGACCAAATACGAACGCACTGGTGAAGTTTTCTGGGAGATGTGGCTCGAAGGATTCATGCGTGCGGTCGTGCTTTACCCCGATGCATGGAAGCGCGTGATACGTCATGGCGATGATCAAGCGCATGTGGCGATGATGAGTCTCCTTGCCCTGTCGAAGTTTGCGCGAACGCGAGCTGAGTATTCCAAGCAGGACCGGATTGACCGAGACAACGATGCACCAGACCTGATCACTGAAAGTGTTCTGGAGCTGAACCGTTTTGCGAAGGGTCTTCCGACAGAGGCATTGTTTGAGGATATGCCCTGGGACAAGCCACAACCGGCGAACTTTCCTTTCGGTCCAGATGAGGCCTCAAGTAAAAAGATTGGCCGTAATGAACCGTGCCCCTGCGGGTCTGGTCGCAAGTACAAGAAATGCTGTCGAGCCAACTAGTCACCTGAATCTTAAGTTCACTGAAACCGGCTGATCATCGGACCCGTGCAAGCGGGGAATTCTACTTCGCTACTTCTGGGGAAGTTCAAACGGCGTTGACATTGCATCACGGGCGGGGCGGGCAACCAAAGAAACCGATAGTCGTTCAATCCAGAAGGTCATCGAACAACGAGGCGGGTATATCACGTGCTCTGTGAAGTACTCGCCAGAGATCTAAGAAATCTTCTTCCTCACAGTAGAATGCGGGCTTCTTCGCGGATTGTGTGGGTTGGCGGGTCCCGGTTCAGGCCGCGACCACACGAGATGTTGTGTCGTAGGGTGATGCGGGCAGGTGCGTGAGCCGGCCGGCGACGAGGTAGGCCATGTTGATGAAGTTCCGCGTGGTGCGATAGCCGCGTGCGCGGGCCTTGGCCGCCTGGATCAGGCCGTTGATGGCTTCGACACCGCCATTGGTCAGCCGGCTGTCAAACCCGTTCAGGATCCCGTCCCAGTGTGCCCTAAGCGTTCTGGCGAGCTTGCGGAACGGTGCCAGACGGGACCGCTTCGCCCATGCCAGCCACGCGGTCAGCAGCTCCGCCGCCTCGGCCTTGCTGTCGGCCTGGGCGAAGATGTCCCGCAACTCTTCCTTCATCCGGAACGCCCGCGCGGTCTTGAGCTTGCGGCGCGACAGGTCGTGGTGCTGCGCGATCTGGGTCTTCGTCCAGTGGTGCTTGTCCTTCAGCCACATCCAGCGCGACCGCTTGAGGGCGGGTTCCGTCCGCACTTCGGCGCGCCGGACCTCTTCCAGCGCCTCGTTGGCGAGTTTCACGACGTGGAAGCGATCGAAGGTGACCGCCGCCTCGGGCAGATGCCTGGCCACCCCCGCGATGTAGGACCGGCTCATGTCGATGCAGGCGGCAGTGATCCTGCTCACATCGCCGCCATGCGCCTCGAGATCCTCGACGAAGCCGGCCACGGTGCCCTGGTCGCGCCCCTCGCAGGCAAAGAGCAAACGCCGGGCGTCGAGATCATGGAAAAGGGTGATGTAGGCGTGTCCGCGCCGGGCGGCGGTCTCATCGATCCCGACGGCGGTGACAGCCTCGAAATCCTCCTCGGCCCGTGCGGCCTCGACGTAATGCGTCACGACGCGCCAGATGCGGTCGTCGCCCACGTCCAACAGCTCGGCCACGGCCTTCACCGGCATCGCGCGCACCAGCGCGATCACGAAGGCATCGAAAAGCTGCGTGAACCCCGAGCCGCTGCGCGCCCAGGGCACCGTCACCTGCCGGGTCTTGCCGCACTCGCGGCAGGCAACCCGCGGGACCGCGGCATGGATGATGGCCTTGTGCTCGAAGAACCGCAGGTGTTCCCAGCTGCGCCGCCGTGTGTCGTGGACCGGCTGGTCCGCAGCGCCGCATGAGGGGCACGCGAAGCGGCTGCCGGCCTTGAACGCGACCTCGAAATCGATCTGCTTCATGGCCGCGTCAAACGCCACATCATCGACATACCACGGCGCCTCCAGCCCAAGCGCCATCGTGAAAAGGCTCGTCTCCGGCTCCATTCCGCCCTCCATCGTTCAGAACGGCCGAAGGCTACTCAAGAACCGTGTTCAGGCCAACACCGCCCGGCGCGTCCGCCGCTGCGATGGTTGAGGTCTACGCGCCGGACGCGCCTACCGGACGCACAAAATATAGCGCCCGCTCAAGCTTCGGTGAGCCCGGCAACCCACACAGATCGAGAAGGGACCAGAATGCGAGATAGCCGAAGCCCTTCACTGGCCATACCCTCAGGCCGGGCCGCCCAAGTTCCCAGCCGATCCATGGCGATCCGGATGCGGGGTGGGTGGAGATATGCAAGTAGGCGACCTCCAAGGCATCGATGAAACGTAGGGCCGCATCGAGACCGGCCTCGCGGGCAAGATGATCGACAGCCTCAGCAATGTCCTTGCTGGCAGCCTGTCGTGGGACGACAGGTTTGGCCTTATCCCTCAAATGGTTGTGCCGGATCCGCGGGTCGCCCTGTCCCTGAGGGCCCTGAAGGTCTTTTCGGTGATGGGCTCATCCTGCGCGCTCGCGCGTCCTTCATCGAGCAGTGCGCGAAGCGCTTGTCGATCCAGGTCGCGGCGGATCAGGTCGCGCACATACTCGCTCGAAGTTCCATAGCCACGCGCTTCGGTCTGGGCGTCCACCGCAGAGCGCATGGCGTCGGGTAAGGAGATATTCATAGTGGCCATTATGAGAGGGTGGTCGCTATGGCAAATTTTGTCAAGCCTGATCGGCTCCCGTTGCAGCGGTGCTGACGCGAAATAATCGCGACACTGGTTGCCCGTCGTAACAGGCGGCGGGAGGACACGGTTCGCACCGAGATTTCGGCCCTCGCCGCATAATGCAAAGAGTCGAGCTTACTGATCGCTCGCTCGATATCCCGTGTATAAAAGGGGTTTTCTTTTCTTGCCATTCGCTGATAACTGCATTTCTCAATACTGAAACAGGAAATACCATATGCAGCTGGAAGACATGACTCTTGAAGAGCTGAAGAGGCTCAGGAAAGATGTGGAAAAAGCGATTGAGACCTACGAAGCTCGTCAGCTTTCCGAAGCCCGAGCCAAGCTTGAGGCGCAGGCCAAAGAGCTGGGATATTCACTCGAGACGATTGCCGGGGTTTCAAAAACGGGGAGTGCGAAACGTCTCCCAAAGTATCGCCACCCGGATAATCCTACCCTGACCTGGACGGGGAGGGGGCGGAAACCGAAATGGTTCATCGATGCTCTCGAGTCGGGTTATGAAAAAAAATACCTCGAGATCTAATTTCCTTGGCTTCACAGCAAGTGGCTACCGAGGCGAGTAAGTAAACGTAAGCGCCCAGCATGAGCCACAGTCAGGTGGCTTGTCAGGGCCTCGAGGATCGTCTCACCAAGGGCGTGGATGTGGTTGATCTGATGCCCACAGACTCGAATAATGACCGACGAACCAATAGGGACGAAGCCAACAGTGACCTCGTTGCTGGAGCTATCGGCCTGCGTTCTTGCTCTTAACCATATGTTAAAACGTACAATTTTAGGTAAGGCTTACGGAGTTGAACATTAGCTCCTGACGAAGCAGTGGAGTAAAAGGTATGGACAAGCAAGATAAGCATGCATGGCTAACTGAAGTCGCGGAGGACATGATCATTTATTGCGCGAGAAACGAGCTTTTCGAAACTGGTGCAATTTTACAGACAGCGCGTCGCGTACTCGTTTCTGAGGTTACCTCTCAAAATCTTAGATCTAAAAAACGCTTGGAAGCCTTAAAAAAAGTAACGAAGATACCGCAATAGAGGTGGGACAACATATGGGGCAGGGGCATCGCAGATGGATCCGACACGTCGCCCTGAGGTCTTTCGATGTCCATCCTGAGCAACAACCACGACTAGAGAGGGTGTTTTGTTCTCTGTGTGTTTCTGCGGAAGACCGCGCAAAAGTCAACTGAGAAGGCCCTGACATATGGAGGTGGCGATGATGCAAAAAACGGAGAAGAGGGGGCAACCCTACCTGGGTTCGCTGGACACGCGGCTGTATCAATCCTAAATACTGTAGAAGGCCACGTGGAGACTTGCGCACGAACAGATATTTCAGGCCGCGAAATACTGTCAGTTATTATATCGAATGGGATTTGCCAAAAAAGATTCTAACAGTAACTTTATGTTCATAACTATGAGAGAATTTTGTATTGAGCAGATAAAATAATCAACTAACTGAAAAAACATGCGTGGAATGCCTTTGGGTATCTACAATGAGGCAGGGCTCGGGGCCGGTTGGTCTTGAGCCTTTGCTTTTCTTAAGCTTCAGTTCAGATATTCTACTTTGATTAGAGTTCAGACAGATCCTTTTAGGATTCTTGACTGCACGCGAGCAATCAAAGCAACCCAGCCTTTCGACCCGTTCCAGCAGCATCCTGACCGATGAGGGCTGCCACCTCGATCGTCCGCGTGGGGTGCGTTCGCGCATCGCCTCGAGACGGTCACAGATCGCCAGCAGCGTGGTGTCAGATTCATTTCTGTGCGCCGCGCCCGCAAACAGGAGATTGAACACTTTAACATCTTCCCCGGCCTGAAGGCCGGAGATTTCCGGTATGGCGCTCAGCCTCACCGATAGTTCTCGTTTCAACGGAGAGCTGATGCCCTTCCTCCACGAGCATAGACGCCGTGTTCCGACGTAGGATTACCTTGGCCGCATTGCTGTCCGCGTGGTCTCGATGGCCGCAGGTGGTGCAGACGAAGCTCGCTTGGTTCTCGCGACTCTGGCTGTCCACCGCGCCACACACGGAGCATGTGCGCGAGGTATAGTGGGCGGGCACTTTCAAAAGCGTTCCACCCCGTTCTTCCAGCTTGTAGGCCAGAAGTGTTTCAAAGATATGCCAGCCTTGGTTTAGAATCGACCTGTTCAACCCGGATTTCTGCCGGACATTACGCCCCGGCTCTTCCAGTGTCCCACGGGCGGAACCGGTCATGTTCCGGGTTTTCAGGTCTTCGATCACGACCGTGCCAAAGCGCCGCGACAGATCGAAACTGGCACGATGGTGCCAGTCGCGCCGGATACGCGCTCTGCGGGCCGACAGGGCAGCAACACGCCGTCTGGCCCTGGCGTAGCGTCTCGATCCACGCTTGCGCCGGGACAGGACGCGCTGCGCCCTGCGCTGCTTGCGGTCCAGATCGGCAAGGGATGCCGGAATCGACATATGCTCTCCCGTAGACAGCGAGAGCGTGTTGGCCACGCCCCGATCGATCCCAACGGCAGGCGCGATATTCGCCAGGGCTTCGTGCTCAATCGTGAGGCTGAACGCGATATGCCAGCCGTTCGATGCAAGGCTGATCGTGACGTTGTTGATCTTGCCGCGCAGCGGACGGGTGTCGCGGAACTTCACCCATCCTATTTTCGGCAGGCGGACCTCAGACCAATTACTGTTCAGTCGGCGTGTCTCGATCTCCCGGCCCTGAAAGCGAAACGTATCGTTGCGCCCGCGCTTTCGTGGAGACGGGTAGCGGGCGACGCTCTTGAACCAGTTTTGATATGCGCGGTCGAGATCGCGCAGGGCCTGCTGCTGAGGCGTGACATGCACCGCCGCGATCCAGTCATGGTCCCGGCGCAACTCTGTCAGTTCACGGGCTTGCGCCGGATAGCTGATGCCGTGGCCGGTGGCTCGACGATAAGCGCGGTAATGGTCGCGCCGTTGCTCAAGGGCCAGGTTGTAGATCAAACGACATACCCCTGCGAACTGCGCGAACAAATTTGTCTGCGCAGGCGTAGGTTTCAGCTTGTAGACATGGCCGCGAGAAATCATGTAAAGATTCTATCAGTTGGTCTGAGGCTTACAAGCATGGATTATAGAACAGGAAGACATGTCGTTCACATGCTTCATGTCCATTTGGTCTTTGTTACGAAATACCGTCGTGACGTGCTGTCCGAACCGGCCCTACGCGACCTGAAAGACATCTTCGCCAAGGTCTGCCGAGACTTTGAGGCGGAACTGATAGAGTGCGATGGCGAGGACGATCACGTCCACTTGCTGGTGCATTATCCGCCAAAAGTCCCCCTGTCCCGGCTGGTCAACAGCCTCAAGGGCGTGTCAAGCCGCCTCTTGCGCGAGCACCGGCCCGAAATCACCGGGCGTTACCACAAGGGTGCCCTGTGGTCGCCTTCCTATTTCGCCGCCAGCTGCGGCGGTGCGCCTCTCTCCGTTATCGCTGATTACGTCAAATCACAGCGGGAAGCGGCCAAGGGCCGCTCTCGCATTCCTTCCCTCCCTGAAGGAAGGGGTATCCCGCGAGGTTGACGATGAAGACGACTGAATTCGACGAACGCTTCGACGCGGGCGAAGACATGTCCGCCCAAGTCGATTGGACAAAGGTACGTCGTCTCAATGTTGAGGCGAAGCGTGTAAACGTGGATTTTCCGGCCTGGGTTGTCGCTGGTTTGGACCGGCAGGCCCAGAAACTCGGCATCACCCGTCAGGCACTGATCAAGATTTGGATCGCTGAGCGGCTGCATTAACATCTTCTCCGGCCTTCAGGCCGGAGAAGATGTTAATCAAGGTCTGTGGCTGCTCGATCGGAGTCAAAGAAAATTCAACTTTTCAGCTCGTTCCAGTAGCATCCTTACAGACGAGGGCTGCCAGCTTGTACGGCCGCGCGGTGTGCGTTCGCGCATCGCCTCTAGCCGGTCGCAGATCGCCTGCAATGTGATGTCGGGATCGGCGCCCTTGATCGCAGCGACAATGGCGGGCAGGCGGTCGTCAGTATCACGGCGACCGGCTCGGCCAAGCACCGTCTCGGGCAGGAAGCCATCGCGGACATAGGCCTTCACGGCCCGCAGTAAGCGGCTCTGGGTCCAACGCCTATTTGTGGGCAGGGGCGCGTTGACGACGCGCAACACGTCCTCCCAGGGCATGTCCGGGCGCAGGCGCCGGACATGCGGTACCCAGTCTTGGGCAGTCTTGCCCAATCGTTCCATGTAGCCATCCTGTCGCGCCAGTCGTACCTTGCGCAACGCTGCGGGGTCCTTGGCACGCAGACCTGGATTACCGCCCACACGGCCCTCATTTCGTGCGCTGGCCAGCCCGGCCTTTGTGCGTTCGCGGATCAGGGCGCGCTCGAACTCGGCCGCAGCCCCCAGGACCTGCAATGTGAACTTGCCCTGTGGGGATGCGGTGTCGATCGGGTCCTGGATCGAGCGGAAGAAGGCACCCTTGGCCTCGAGCCGCTCGATCACCTCGAGAAGATGCGACAGGGACCGGGCCAGTCGGTCGATACGGACCACGACCAGCGTGTCCCCTTTGGTCACACGCTCCAGAACCCGACCCAGCACCGGCCGTACTCGATCCCCACCAGAAGCGTGCTCTTCATGGATCTCGGCGCAGCCGGCAGCTTTCAGGGCCTGTGCCTGAGGTAAGGGCGTCTGGTCTTCGGTCGATACGCGAGCGTAACCAATCAGCATCGAGTGGATGGGTCCATTAGCCAGATCAAAGGGTGACATCACGGGGTTGAGCCAGTGGTCGGGACTCTCGCTCAGGATCTCCGGGAAACGCGAGGATATGATCGGCGAAGCTTTCTCGTGATGCATGGGCCGCCGCAACGAGTTGGCGGTAATCATCCTCTGACAAAACCACGACTGCCGGTTTGCCGCGCCGGGTCACATGCTGTGGTTGACCAGCCAGCGCGTCGGCGACAACAGTGCTGAAGCGGTTCTTGGCATCCTGAAGGTTCCACACGGGCTGATCTCCTGTCTAGACAGATAGCTAGTTAACAGGCTGCTGAAGAAGTCTGGCGAGAAGAACATTTTCCCGATCATACGGGTTTCAGGCAGACGGTTTGCGAGCGACGCGCCAGGCCTTCGGCTCTTGCGCCATCAGGCCGCGAGGAGTTTCGGCAACCTGGCGAGGTTGCAGGCCGCCATGGTCATCGTGAATTTTGCGCGGACCCTGTCGAGGCCGCGATGAACGGTCTGTGCCGTTCCGCCAACGGTTTTGGCCCAGCCGAAGGGTTCCTCGATCTTCTTCCGGTTCCGCTGGGACAGGGCGTAGCCGGG
>NZ_JBAPKY010000036.1:0-4489 GCF_037083785.1 Roseovarius sp. D22-M7 | reverse complement strand
CGCTCGCCGTGGCCATCGGCGTGGGTCAGGTCCGCCTGCACGACCAGCCCGTTGCGGTTCTCCATCAGGGTATGGCCCATGAAACACAGTTGTGCCGCGGCACCCGGCGACTTCTTGTAGAGCCGCGCATCGGGGTCGGTGACCGATGCGTGGGTGGCGTTCGAGCGCTTCGTGCCGCGAAAATCGATCTCGGGATTGCGGGGCTGGTGCGTGGTGCTCGGTATGGGCTGGGTCTCGGTCTGCTGGGGTTGGTCGGGGCTGGCGGAGGTCTCGTCGGTCGGTGGCGGTGGCGGATTGCCGGGGTCGTCCTCGTCCGGCGGCGCCGTGCTGTCCTTGGGCTGGAAGCTCTTCATGGACGCCCACGCCTTGACCAGGGTGCCGTCGACCGAGAAGTGCTCGTCTGAAAGCAGCGGCTTGACCTCCGGATGCGCCAGGATCGCGGCCATGACCTTGCGCGACATGTCGGTGGTCAGCAGCCGGTCGCGGTTCTTGGTGAACACCGTCGGGACCCACACGGGATCGTCGATGCCAAGCCCGACGAACCACCGAAACAGCAGGTTGTAATCCATCTGCTCCATCAGCTGCCGTTCAGAGCGGATCGAAAACAGAATCTGCAAAAGGCTGGCGCGGATCAGACGCTCGGGCGCGATGGAGGGACGGCCTTCGCTCGTGTAGAGCACATCAAACTCGGCATCGAGGCTGGCCAGCGCATCGTTCACGATCTGCCGGATCTTGCGCAGCGGGTGGTTTGCGGGAACCCGCGCCTCGAGATCAACATAGCTGAACAGCGCCCCGCTCGTCCCGTCCGTCCCGCGCATCGTCATCCCCCTACATGCCGTGCAAAGGGTGAATCACGTTCTCAAATCCATGTCGAGGCGGAGTTTTTCAGCAGCCTGTTAAGGCAGGGCAAAATGCTTTTCGAGCTGCCGAAAAGTTTTTCGCCCGCTGTCACTCTTCAGAAAGGTAGTCGTTGCGAGATGCTGCATGTCCCATCCAATCTTGCCCGCCGAAGGCATTCCCTTCTTGTTCAGGGGCATCCGCACTTCTCATACCAGCTCTGGCAGAATTTCACGAAGTGCCGTGTCGGATGGTTGGGAGCGCTGTCGAGATCAGCAAGCCACATGCGCCATTCGTCTTCCAGCATGTGCGTGTCCCATCCTGGTGCCGCCTGCTTGGCCTCAATGTGTGCATCACTGTCAAGGTGGCCGTCCCATCGCGCCCTGAGCTTGCCGAGTTGCATTGTTCCACGGTTGAGAAACGTCACCATGTCCGCTTCAGCATCAAATGAAACGCTGTAGTCGGGCAGGTGATCATAGCTCGCCAGATCACGTATCATCTGCCGGAAGCGCTTGAGCGGGCTCTGTGACCCTGTCTTCTTGAAAAGGGTAGGGAGGCCGACCTTCCATTCGTTCTTTTGGCCGCAGTGCTTGCGTGCAATCTCATAAACGCGCCTCTCAATCGGCTTGCGGAGACGGAAGTAGTCCCGATGCAACGTCAGCAATTCTTTCGAGCGAATAGCATTGAAAACCCAGTCTGACAGCTTGACCTCACACCAGAGCAAGCGCCCACCGAGGCCGTGCTTGCGGCGGATCGACGACGTGTCGATCAGTCCGAAACCATCGATTTGCTCTTCGTCCCCAGAGCGGATGTTGGTGCGGATCCGCGTACCCTCCAGCCGATCAAGGGACTCCACAAGCGCCATGTAATCCCGCCCGCTTGTGCCCCTGTTGGTGAAGATCAGCAGGTCGCGTGAGTTGATCCGCACACGTGGCGAGACAGGTTCGTTGTTCTTCAGCTTCGCCATGATCTGGGAGATGCAGTAGATCAGGATATCCTTGTCATAGATCGTCGCCAAGCCTTTGACGCTAGGCGTTATTTCTATCCAGTTCCCATTATGCTCGTATCGCCGGACGTTAGTCTCGGGCTTCTTGGAAAGTGAGTAGAAGGGATGCTCCATGTGCGCCATCATATCCTTCAGAACGGCGTCCGCCACGTCGCAGATAAACAGATCGTGCTGCGGATGCCGGTCAGGAATGAGTGGCAGGGAAGACTTCCCTTCTTGAGTTGGAGCAAGGCTAAGATTCGTGGTTTCAGTGTCCATGCATGATATTCGTGGTATTAGGTACTTGGAGTCAAGGTTCGTGGGAACAGTTACCAATACGAAAGATTCGTGGTATCAGTTACCAAAAGCGAGATTTTAGTTACCGAGATTCGTGGTATCAGTTACCAGGGGTTTGCATTTATATATATTTATCAGGTACTTACACAACCTTATCCACAGCGTAACACATTATTTAACACATATATAACACACACGACTTCAAGCCCCGTCGCAACAGGTCCCCCCGAGTGTCGTTCTTGCTCACACGTTGCAGAACGCGCCCCAGCATGGGCCGTGCCCGATCGCTACCGGAGATTGACCATAACATCGCGCTCCTCGAACGCATCTACATCAGCAGCCGCTTCCGCAACGACTCCGAGGGGCTGGACGAAGGGGAAGGTCAGTGCCTGACGCGTTGTCCACAAGCATCATGCGTGTTATCAATGCGCATGAATAACCCACAAGGGAAATCGGATGAACAAGCGCGCTACCAATTTGACAATAGACCGCGCCCTGCTGGACGAAGCGCGCAGCCTTGGGATCAACCTGTCGGCCACGTTCGAGACAAGCCTGCGCGAGGCAGTACGCGCCCGCAAGGCCGCGAAGTGGCTGGAAGAGAACCGCGCGGCGCTGCAAAGCTCGAATGACTGGGTGACGAAGCACGGGCTTCCACTTGCCGAATACAGACAGTTCTGATGGCGAAATACGCTCTGTTCGGTAACCCGGCGGGCGGTGGCTATCTGCTGGATATGCAAAGCGATCTGCTGGACGATCTGAACGTCCGCGCCGTGGTGCCGTTGCTGCCGAAAGACGATGCCCCGGTCGCGGCAAGCCGACTGAACCCGGTGTTCGAGATCGAAGGCACGGCGCATGTGATGATGACCCAATACATCGCCGCCGTGCCCGCTACGATTCTTAAGGCCCCGTTGGGCGATCTGTCGCCACAGGCCGATCCGGTCACGGCGGCGCTCGACATGCTGTTTCACGGATTCTGAGTCCACACACCTCTGCCAAGTGTGGAGTTTTGCAAACTCTTATGTCATCAATAAACGATCGTTTGTAAACGTATGCAAGCGTGGTTTGTATTATCGACATTGCTCCAAATCCCTTGTTTTTCCTACGTTGAACGCGACGGGAGTAGCCCTTCGTGCATGCACGGGCGATGCCTGCGTGGACAAGAAAGCGCCCTTTCCGAAAAACACTTGGGTAATGTGCAAAATATATGTATTTTACACATATGAGATCATATCCTCCTGAAAAAAATGGCATTGCCGAGAGCCACAGAGAGGGCCCCTATGACGACGAGATCGCCGAAGAGGAGCTGTGGTTCCTGCCCGGCCCGATGGAAGAGGAGCCAGACTTTCTACCGCCCCTGCCTCGGGCCGAAGCCGATGAGCGCGCACAGATTGCTGGCTGGGAACTGACGCAAGGCGAACAGGCGGCGCATCTGGGGCGCGTTGCTGCCCGGTTTGGTGCCCTGGACGAACGGCTTCGGCGCGGCCCTGAGGGATGGCGACACCGGCTGGCCCTGATCGAGGCCTCGGAGCTCAGCTGGCTGACAGAGTGTCGGGTTTCGACCGACCGACTGGGGCTGTGGCATGCCATGCGGATTAGTGCGGCCAGCGATGACACGAGCGCTCTTCAACGCGCCACCTGGGCGTTTCGGCGTCTGGCGGGTGGTCCAGGGCCAGAACCCGATCTGGCGGGCTTTCTCGGTCGGCAAGAGATTCCAAGGCAAGACCCCCTGTCTGAGAAGGTCGCGACCTGGAATGCGATCATGTCGGCCGCCGGGAGACTGCACCCAATCGTTCGCGCATGCTTTGCGTTTTACCTTTGGCCCCTGACCGGGATCGGCATCGAGGATGATCGTCTCGAGGGCGCCGTGGTTGCGGGACGTATATCCGCCAGCGAAGGGCAGGGGGGTATCCTGTTCGTGCCGGTGCTGATGGGTGGGGCAGGAACCCTGCGCGGCGGTGGTGATCCGGCAGAGCGTCTCCGCAACTGGCTGAAGGCGGCGGAGCAGGGTCTCGTTCGGGCCATGCGGCACATCGATCAGCTGGAACGCTGGGAAGACACAGCCAGGGACCGGGCTGCATGCCTCTCGGGGCGCACGCCGTCCCGGCTGATCGAGGCCTTTTGCAGCTGGCCCTTAATAACCGCCCCCATGGCTGAGAAATTTACCGGCGTCAGTCGTGCCGCGATCCAAAGAAACCTTGCATGGTTCGAAGCCCAAGGCCTCGTGACCGAGGTCACGGGGCAAGGACGGTTCCGCATCTGGCGGGCAGTGCTGTGACGGGTGACCTTGTCGTTGAGCCGCTCCAACAGCGTTGAAATGGCCGCGTTCACCTCGGCCAGCGAGAAGAACCGCCGTTTGCGCAACTGCGCGAG
>NZ_JBAPKY010000035.1:0-43092 GCF_037083785.1 Roseovarius sp. D22-M7 | reverse complement strand
CGTGCATGAACGCACGGATGCTAACGTGGCAGGTGGGTCAGTTTTAGATGATCATAACCCACCCAGGTGGGTCACTTTTGCATGCCGATTCACAGTATAGTGCAGAATCGGGCGATCCTGCACGAATTCTTCAGACATCCATCAAGCTTGGCCCGCAGTCTGCGCCTACCGTCTCGAACATGCCGGGACTTCCCGGCAGACGCCACTAAGAACGGAGACGGACGATGCTGGACCATGCCATCGAGACACGGCGCTTCGATGCCCCCGATGAGCGCCTCGACATGAAGGAGCGCGGGGGGATCTCCATCATCAGGATGGGCGACGGCAGCGCGGGGATACACGCGGTCTTCGAGCCCGGCTGGACATGGGAGGCCGACGAGAAGCCCTTGCTCGGTTCGCCAGACTCCTGCCCGATGCGGCACAGGGGCTATTGCATGTCGGGCGAGCTTGTCGTCCGCATGATCGAAACGGGCGCCGAGACCCGCCTTCGCCGCGGCGACTTCTTCGAGATCCCGCCGGGGTGTTCAACTCGAAGCGCAGCCTCTGCTCAAGATCGAATTTCAAGCTGACCCATGCCGCCGCTCTCGCTCAGCGGCGCGGCCTTTGCGTCAAAGCAGGGACAGCGATCCTGCCCTTGGTGAGACGGTATCGAGTTTGGCTGGCAGCACCCCCGCGAGCAAGCCGCTACTAAGGTGACCAACGCGCCCGGATAAGACCAACGAGCCTCTGGCAGCCACCTTCCGATGCAAATGCGAGGCGCAGGACCGCCCAGTCCTCCGGTCCCTTGCCAATAGGGAACTCCACGATTGCCGCGCCGGGATAGACCTTGGTCGCATTGTCGACGGTCGAGGCCGGGGACGCCCCCGGGTCGTGCGGGCGTGTCTCGACCGTGTCGAAGGGAAGGACCGTCACGTAGTCCGCGATGAAATCGGCGCCGGTCTTCTCGATCGGCGCGCCAGTTGCCTCGGCATACCCCCAGAGATGGACGGTATCGTCCGACCAGAGCCTCCGAGCTTCGTCAGGGTCCAGAACCCTGTCGAGCTCGGGATCGACGAAGGCCGCAGGCGAGACGCGAACCCCGGCCTCCCGATGGATGAGCGCGGCGAGCGCGGCCCCGTCGCCGTCATACAGTGCATCGCGGACCGCCTGCGCTGCTGCTGCGGGCTGGTCGAAGCAGGGCGGCGGCTTGCTGAACGCTACCGCGCCGGAGCTCATGAGCGCCAGTGCGACAATCCCGCCCGCGACCCGCAGGTCTGACATCGTAATCATCAGGCCGATGACAGAGCCTCCCATGTCTTCGGTCCGACGATACCGTCCGGCACGAGGTCGCGCTGGCGCTGGAAGGCCCGAACGGCCGCCTCGGTGATCGGGCCGAAATCACCGTCGACCTCGACCTTCAGCTTCGCCTGGAGCTCTCTCACCAGATCACCGGTCGCAGGCCGCCGCAGCGTCGGCCTTCCCACGGGATCTTCTGCCGGGATCATTGGCCGTGGCGTGCCGGTGCCTTCCATGAAGCTCTGGACCGTCGTACGGAAGGTGTCCATGTCGGAGTGGTTTCCGGCATCGAGATCGAAGCTCGGATCGGGCTTGCGACCGCGGGGGAGCGCGAACTCCTTGTGGCCGCAGCACATGATTGCCGGCGCACCGATATGGTTCAGGATTGCCGCGCAACCCCGCGCATAGGCGTCCATCTGGACCTCGGGCCAAGGGAAATCGCCAGCCGTCCCGGTGTTCTCGGCCTCGATCCCGATGAAGCTCGAATTGCCAGCCGTGACACCCTGCCATTCGCCACGCCCGGCATGGTTGGCGACGCCGGCCGCAACGACGAAGAAGGTCCCGTCACGGCCAAGGCCCAGCTGGGCAAGCGGGCCCGGCAAGTCGCTGCGTCCCCGCCGGATGACATCAAGGCTGGGCATATTCCCGTTGGCGCCGCCCGCTGTGTGGTGACAAATCACGCCGCGCACCTTGCCCATCTCTCGACGGCCACGGGTTTGCCACCCATCGACCTCGGCGACCTTTAGACCGACTGCTCGCAAGACATCCGGCAGCCATGTAAGCTTGAATGCCATGTCACTGAACTCCACCCGTTGTCGACGGCAAATTGCTATCCGAAGTCTCGATCTCGGCGGCGAAGTCGATGTCGCAGCCGTCTAATTCTTCCTCGCCACTCACCACGCCACCCGAGGTTTCCGGCAGTTCCACGTCTTCTGTCTGCACTTCACGCGTGAAGTCGACGTCACAACCGTCAATATTTTCGTCATCTTCTTTGAATTCGACCGTCATAGCGGCGAGTACCTTTCAATGCTCAGAGCCGATGCTATTCACCATCAAGTATTACTACAGGGATGGTTAGACGGGCATCGACATCCCCGTCGAGAGAGAAACTCACTGACATAATCCCTTGCCATAATTCATGTGCCGAAAACGGTGATTGTTGTCTCTGTGCAAACAGGCGACGGAATTACTAAGGGGAACCTTACCACAAACCCTTGGCAAAATCTCGTTTGATTTTGTCACGTCTTTGACCACAGTAAGGCCCTTTGCCAGGCCGCCGCCGAACTTGACCGCGCTGTGAAGAAGAAGGCTGAGACACATCCCGTTGCCCGTCGTTTGATGACCATCCCCGGGGTCGGCGCGATCGTCGCGCTGAATTTTGTTGCCCTGATTGATGACCCCTCGCGCTTTCGAAAGGCTGAGAATGTCGGGGCCTTTCTGGGTCTCACGCCTCGACGGCACCAGTCCGGAGAAATCGACTGGTCCGGGCGTGTCTCGAAATGTGGCGACGGGGTCATGCGGAGCCTGCTGTTTGAGTCAGCGACAACCTTGATCACCCGAGCAAGGAAGTTCTCGGCGCTGAAAAGCTGGGCTGTCCGCCTTGCAGGACGACGAGGCTTCGCGAAAGCGGCAGTTGCAACCGCGCGAAAACTCGCCGTACTGATGCTGACATTGTGGAAGAACGAAACCGAGTTCGCTTGGACAAAGGAGGACCTTGCCTGACCGGAATTACCGCCTCGGATGGTGGGGAGCGAAGTCCCGAAGGGGCGGAGGTTGGTCGATCTCGTGCGGGCCGATGGGAGGCGGAGTATTCCGCGCAACCCGATCCATACATTGAAGACGACCACCACCGAATACCATGATGAGGCACAACACGCGTGACCTCGAAGAGAACCATGACCCTGGACGGACGGTTTACGCTCCCACTTGACAAGGCCGCAATCAGAGAACGGCCCGCGGCATGTATTACGCCGCATACGAGGCCGGATACATGTCAGCACCCGATGACGCGCCAAGATCAGCTCTGAAAAACCCTCTTGCGCAAGGGGCGGTTATACATGTTGCAGAATTATCGCCGTGAGGGATTCACTTCGGGAATCCAGGCGTTTACATGGGCTGCATGAGCAAGCCATCTCCCGCCCGCTATCGCACGACGAACTGGTTCAGCTACAATGCGTCGCTGCGCAAGCGGGGGTATCTGCTGATCTGGGTCGACAAGGACATGACCTGGCGCGCGCCGCGGGACGGGCGGCCGGGACGCCCGCCGGTCTTTTCCGATGCGGCCATCCAGTTCTGTCTGTCAATCAAGGTGCTGTTCAAGCTGCCGTTGCGCCAGACCGCCGGCATGGTGGCCAGCCTGCTCCGGCTGGCGGGGCTGGACTGGCCCGTGCCGGACTTCTCCACGCTGTGCCGCAGGCAGAAGACCCTGGCCGTGCAGATCCCCTATCGCCGTGCGGATGGCCCGCTGAACCTGCTGGTCGACAGCACCGGGATCAAGTTCCTCGGCGAGGGCGAATGGCAGGCGCGCAAGCATGGCGTGCAGGGCCGTCGCCAATGGCGCAAGGTTCATCTGGCCATGGATCCGGCCACATCCGACATCCGCGCCGTGGAATTCACCCCCAGCAGCAAAGGCGACAGCCCCGTGCTGCCGGAATTGCTCGGCCAGATCCCGGCAGGCGAGCAGATCGGCACCGTCACCGCCGATGGCGCCTATGACACGCGCCGCTGCTACACCGCGATCCTCGCGCGTGACGCCATCCCGGTCATCCCGATCCGAAAGAACGGGCGGCTATGGAAAGAGGATTGCCCGGTCGCAAAGGTTCGCAACGAGACCTTGCGAGCCACCCGCCACTACGGCCGGGCCTTCTGGAAGCACTGGACGGGCTATCACGCCCGCAGCCGGATCGAAGCGAAGATGCGCTGCCTCAAATCCTTCGGGGAACGCATCGCCGCGAGAGACCCTGACCGCCAGACCGCCGAAATCCACATCCGCATCGCCCTCATGAACCGCTTCTCGGCCCTCGGCACCGCCGAGATCGTCCGTGTGGCATGACGTCAATGGGGTAAGGGGAAGTCACGTCTCAGGCCTGAGTTCTGCAACAATGCCTTGCAGCATCAAAGAGTTGGGCTCAAAGCGGCCTTCCGTGCTGCAGAGACCTGCTCGTGATTGGTAACAGCGCAGTCGTCGGGCACGGACCTTTGCCGCCGTTTGTCCGCAGCGAACTGCTGCGACGCAGCTTCTCGGACGCGGCCATATGCGACCTGCGGCATCGTCAAGGCTTGGAAGGTCCCTTCGATGGAGCATTACAGCCATTCGAACCTGCCATTCGCCGATGATGCGGCAGGAATGATGACCCGAAGCTGTGATAGCGCTATTGCTTGAGCCAGAATTTGGGTCCCTTCTCGATCTGTGTGGGTTGGCGGGCTCACTGAGGCTTGAGCGGGCGCTACATTTTGTGCGTCCGGTAGGCGCGTCCGGCGCGTAGACCTCAACCATCGCAGCGACGGACGCGCCGGGCGATGTTGGCCTGCACGTCGTTTTTGAGTAGCCTTCGGCCGTTCTCAAAGATGGAGGGCGGAATGGAGTCGGAGACGAGCCTTTTCACGATGGCGCTTGGGCTTGAGGCGCCGTGGTATGTCGCTGATGTGGCGTTTGACGCGGCCATGAAGCAGATCGATTTCGAAGTGGCGTTCAAGGCCGGTAGCCGCTTCGCGTGCCCCTCATGCGGCGCTGCGGACCAGCCGGTCCACGACACGCGGCGGCGCAGCTGGGAGCATCTGCGGTTCTTCGAGCACAAGGCCATCATCCATGCCGCGGTTCCGCGGGTCGCCTGCCGCGAGTGCGGCAAGACCCGGCAGGTGACGGTCCCGTGGGCGCGCAGCGGCTCGGGGTTCACACAGCTTTTCGATGCCTTCGTGATCGCGCTGGTGCGCGCGATGCCGGTGAAGGCCGTGGCCGAGCTGTTGGACGTGGGCGACGACCGCATCTGGCGCGTCGTGACGCATTACGTCGAGGCCGCACGGGCCGAGGAGAATTTCGAGGCTGTCATCGCCGTCGGAATCGACGAGACTGCCGCCCGGCGCGGACACGCTTACATCACCCTTTTCCATGATCTCGACGCCCGGCGTTTGCTCTTTGCCTGCGAGGGGCGCGACCAGGGCACCGTGGCCGGCTTCGTCGCGGATCTCGAGGCGCATGGCGGGGAGGCCGGTCACATCACTGCCGCCTGCATCGACATGAGCCGGTCCTACATCGCGGGGGTAGCCAGGCATCTGCCCGAGGCGGCGGTCACCTTCGATCGCTTCCACGTCGTGAAGCTCGCCAACGAGGCGCTGGAGGAGGTCCGGCGCGCCGAAGTACGGACGGAACCCGCCCTCAAGCGGTCGCGCTGGATGTGGCTGAAGGACAAGCATCACTGGACGAAGACGCAGATCGCGCAGCACCACGACCTGTCGCGCCGCAAGCTCAAGACCGCGCGGGCATTCCGGATGAAAGAAGAATTGCGGGACATCTTCGCCCAGGCCGACAGCAAGGCCGGGGCGGCGGAGTTGCTGACCGCGTGGCTGGCATGGGCGAAGCGATCCCGTCTGGCACCGTTCCGCAAGCTCGCCAGAACGCTTGGGGCGCACTGGGACGGGATCCTGAACGGGTTTGACAGCCGGCTGACCAATGGCGGTGTCGAAGCCATCAACGGCCTGATCCAGGCGGCCAAGGCCCGCGCCCGAGGCTATCGCACGACACGGAACTTCATCAACATGGCCTACCTCGTCGCCGGCCGGCTTACGCACCTCCCTGCATCACCCTACGACACAACATCTCGTGCTGTCGTCCGATAACCGGAAATGCAACCCACCCACACAAAACGCGAAGAAGCCAGAATTTGACGTAGAATTTAGATTCCTTTCCTTACGAACTTTATCCGCTTGGTGGAGGGCTATTCATGACCGAAAATATCATTCACACGCAAAACGGGCTGTTGCACGCTGATACGCCGCTCACGAAAGTAGATGATCTTGTCTCCCGCGCGGTGGATCACGGCAACATCGTTCTGCACTTTCATGGCGGTCTGGTCTCTGAGGCCAAAGGGCGGCAGATTGCGGAGTTTCTGGCGCCAAAATACGATGCGGCCGGCGCTTTTCCGATCTTCTTTGTATGGGAAGCCGGGCTGTTGGAAACAATCCGTAACAATCTTGAAGAAATCTCCAAGGAAAGACTTTTTCGCCTTATTCTGAAGCGCGTGGTGAAGGTGGTCACCCGCAAGGCCGCGCAGACCCAGGGAGACCGTGCCACCGGGGCACTTCCAGCGGTCGACACCTCGGCGCGGGAAGCGGAACTCGATGCGGCGCTGGATGCGATGGCCCGAGGGGACGACGTAGTCCCGCCATCCCCGCCGCCCCCGCCCGTGAGCCCGCTCACCCAGATGGAGGAGGTGCAGCTCGAGGCCGAACTCAGCACCGACTTTCTGCTACGACAAGAGGTCGAAGCCGTATCAAACGGTCTACGCACGCCAGACGAGATCGCCGCCGACATGGCTTCGCGGTCGGCGACGACGGTGAAGGGCTCGGCCACGACCCTGATGGATCCCGGGAGCCTCGACAACCTGGTCGATCGACCGGCACCCGGCGACCGCGGGGTGATTTCCACAGCGCGGGTCGTCAAGGCGATCATCGCGGTGGCCAAGAGGGCAATCGGGCGTTTCCTCGACGGCCGGGGCCACGGGCTTCATGCCACGCTTGTGGAGGAAGTGCTGCGTGAATTCTACCTCGCCAACGTGGGCGGTTTGATCTGGAAACTCATGAAAAAGGACACCGAAGACAGCTTTGGCGACGCCGCCGATTGCGGCGGCACCGCCGTTCTGAGGCGTCTAAGTGACAAGATGGGCGACGGCGACGGCGTTAAGATCACGCTCGTCGGTCACAGCACCGGAGCCGTCTACATAGCCCATCTACTGAAGAAGGCCGCTGAAATCCGACCGCAGGGATTCGACTTCAACGTTGTCTTTCTGGCGCCGGCCGTGACCTTCAACCTCGTACACCAGGCCATCTCGGACCATGCCGAACAATGTGCCGGGATCCGCATATTCACCATGACGGATGCGAACGAACGAAACGACGTGCTGGTACCGGTGCTCTACCCGCATTCGTTGCTTTATTTTGTCTCCGGCGTCGTCGAGTTCGAACCCGACGCGCCAATCCTCGGCATGGCGCGTTATTTCGACAAGAGCGCGTTCCCCGACACTGATTTCTTGACCGTGGGCGCGATGCGCACTTACCTGGATCAAGGCGACGAACGCGTGATCTGGTCCATCACCCGGGGTGCGCCCGCAGGCCGGAACGCGGCGGCAATCAAGCATGGCGACTTCGACAACGAGGACGAGACGATAGCGAGCGTGCAGCACATTATCGCCAACGGCTTCTGAAAGATGGCCGACCACGGGATCGTAATCGGCATTGACACCTACCCCGGCATCTCCAATCTCGCCGGGCCCTGCAACGACGCGGTGCGGTTCTATGAATGGCTGACCGACCCTGCGAATGGCGGGGTTGATCCCCGCAAGGTGGAAATGGTGCGCTCGTCCGATTTTCCGGCGCCGAACTCGGTCAACGAGGCGCACCCGGCATCTTCGGAGCTTTACGAACTCTTCCGTCCCTTCGCCGAAGCGGCCCTGCGGGGCGAACACCACGACGGCCGGTTGTTTCTCTATGTCGCGGGACACGGCTTTGCCGATCACCAGGATCCTGACTCCGCCGCGCTCTATTCGGCCGAGGCGAGCATCGCCTTCCCCGCGCATCTGGCGATGCAGGCCTGGGCACGCTTCGTCCGTCTGCACTGGTTGTTTGACGAGATCGTGCTGATCTCCGATGCCTGTCGCGACAGCCTGATGCTGAACAGGGTCGTCCCACCACCGTTGCCGGAGTTTCCCAGCCATGCGAATGCCAGCAAGGTCAAGCAGTTCCAGGGATATGGTACCGGATTCAACCAGAAAGCCCGCGAGCGGGACTTCAATGGTGTTACGCGGGGTATCTTCACCGAAGCGATGATGGATGCTTTGCAAAAGGCAAAGCCCAACCAGCTTGGCCGCGTCACCGGCAGCGTGGTAAAATCGCATGTGCACAACGTGATCAGCGCCAAAGCCGGACCGATCACGATCGAACCGCCCGACATCCACGTGGACAATGACAAGGATGTCTTTTTCGTCGAGCGGAAAAGCACACCGGGCAGCGAGACGACATTTGTCACCAAACCCGAACACCAAGACCATAGGCTGGTGATCGAGTCGTGGCCGGACGTGGAAATCGCGCAAGCGGTAATCGGCGCGGAAACCACTGTACTGCCGCTCAAGCCGGGTCTCTACCGTGCCCGTATCGTCGAGACCGGCGACAAGACAACTTTCGAGGTGCCAGGCAATGCAACAGTCACGCTTTGAAACGGTACAGTTTCGCGCCAGAGCGGCCGACCCGGCCACGGAAGTTTTTCTGATAGATGCGTCGCTGAGTCGGATCGGCAGCGCCGTCGGCCAGCTCGAGGCCGATGTCAGCCCGGGGTTTTACAAGGTGCGTTTCCGCGCCGGTGCCAGCCAGCACGACGAACTGGTCGAGGTTTCGGGCGAAGAAGCCACGAGGGAAGTCATCGGCGAGCCGGTTCTCTTCCGCTCCGCCGCCCCGATCCTGAACACCACGACATTCGATGCCGACCAGGCCGGACTTGCCGCCGACTGGTCGCGCGAGCCGCAGAGCATCGGCGATGGCGCCGAGCTTTTCGTCTTCCTGCGCGAAGAGGATGCGAAGAAGGCTTTCGACCCCGAGGGCGTTTCGGTGCACGACCTGAAGGGGGCGAAGGTGGTCGACCTGTCCGCCGGCAGGATCGAGGAGACGGCCCGGTGCGCTGGCATCTGCCTGCGGCTCGATCCGGGAACCTATCGGCTCCGGGTCTCAAAAGCGGGACTTGGCGATTACGAGATCTTCGTCACACTCAGTCCGGACTGGCAGGTTCAGGTGTTTCTGGCGTTCGAAACCTTCACCAAGGGCGAGGTGACCGTGCGCGCTGCCTCGCTTCGACGGTCGGCGATTTTCATGCGCCTCCGGGGCATGACGTTTGACCCGGAAGAACCGAACACGCGACTCACGGAGCTTGCCAAGCAGGCACTTTTGCAGGGACGCAACATAGTCTCGGATGAAATGATCAACCGGTTTCTGCACGGCAAGTTCCAGGATCCGATGATGGGCTTGTTCGCCGCCCATATCCTGCTGGCAACACATCCGCGGAACCGGGACTTGATTGCTATCGTGCTGATGAACCTCGGCCGACTGATCGGCGAAACATCCGATCTCGCCGCGCTGAGGCTTGCCGCTCGCAAAGGCAGGGAGGCGAAAACGACGATCGAGAGCCCCCCGCTGCTTGCCGCGAGCTGGCGGTCGCTCACGAAGGCGACACGACAGAATGCGAGTCTCATTGCGCCCATGAGCGTACCCGGACAAATTGCTCACAATATCGCCGATGGCGGTGCATGGCTTCTGCACCGTGTGTCGACGGACCCCGAGGCAAGGCCTCAATCACTTGCGCACTCCGAGGCGATGTTCCGCGAGATGCTCATGGTGCCTTCGAACATGCTGCAGGAGGTGGTTGCCGACCGAAGGAGTACGGAGGAATTCAGCGGGCTCGAGCAAAGCCTGCTCAGCATTCTGACCTCGCGAGCCGCGATAAACGACATGTTCCGGCAGGTTCCAGAGGCCGAGGACAGCGAAGTCAACGCAAGCCGGCAGATCTGGCGTCTACCAGCGCCAGCTTATTCCGTCGCGGCCGCAGTGCAGAGCCTCGATAGGAAGCTCGGCATTCTCAAAACCACCGATCGTGTATCGAGATAGACAACATTGGTGTCCGATATTGGTGGCATCGGTACGGGCCACTCTTCGCTGCCCGGATGAGGAAGCGCCGCGCGGCCGGTATGAAGTCCAGCCGCTGGCATCTCTATGAGATATTCGCGAAGATCATCGAAGAATGATGTCCGACTTTCTGCGTCGCTCGATGATGCGGTCGGTCGGACGGCCCTCCTTGTCCAGTTCCCAATTCCGCTGCGGGACGCGGTACGGTGAATTCAAGATCTGGGCATCGAAGAAACTTTGGGACATCAAGGGTTTCCTGTTCCGGATCGCACTCTACCACCGCAGCCAGATGGGGGAAGGGAAGTGGGCATCGTCCTGCAAGGCCACGTCGAAGCGAAGATCCCGAAGCGCGCGGGCCTGCGCCTCGGGTTGCGCCTCATGATCGAAACGCGAGGTCCGCCGTGAGGCTTCGCGCCACGCGCCAAACCCTTGATCCAAGGACAGAGATGCTTCCGATCCGTCCTCGAACGAGAAGCGGAAGAACCCCGCATGCGCGCAGTTGGACTTCGTGCCGAGCATGGAAGTGCTTCACGTCATCCGGTGTCGCAGTCTCCGGAGATCGCCCGAGCCAAGTCGCAAACCGCTTGCAGGCTCGCAAGTGGCTGGTCTGCGACGCTGGCCCGACATTGCGGGCCGACATATCCGCGATCATGCGCGCGCGAAGGGGTGTCATCGGTGTGGGATGNATTGCGGGCCGACATATCCGCGATCATGCGCGCGCGAAGGGGTGTCGTCGGTGTGGGATGCTGAACGTTCATGGGAAAACCCTCTGTCAATCGAGGCAAAATCACCTCGAACAACAGCACACACCCGACCTCGAAAATCGCGAAGCAAAACCCGCTTCAGCGCAACGACCCACACCCAGAGCCCCTATCGCGGAGCGATTTAGTGCGTGTCCGCTTATCGGTCACTCGGCAAATGCGCCGCGAAGGTCGGCTCTGACCAGCCGGATCATCTCGCGCCACGTCCGCGCCGGGCTGATTCTGGCCTCCGATGGTCAAATCACAGACGTTTCTGTCACCGGCGGGATCGACATTGCTGGCACAAGCTTTGTGATCGCGGTCAGTGTTGGCAAAACGGTTCCGCTTATAGTGTCGTCGCCTTGCCAGAGACGGTGGACGCGATGCGGATCAGGTTTCTCGACAGATCGTGGCGACGGCCGAGAGCATGTAGGGTGTCGCCTGAATGATACTCGGCGACGACCTGGCGCTTGAACTCGGTGCTATGGCTGCGATGGCGTCTTGGCATGGACTTTCTTCCCCTGAAAGCCCCCCGGTCAATTCAACTCACTCAATCTGTCCACCCCGAGGGGCGCACTCCATTCACTGACCCATTTTGCTGCGGGATTGACACCAGGGGCCGCGCCGAGGCTGCGAGCTGAATCCGAAGACCCGCCGCTCCGAAACCCGCCGAAACGCCATTTCCGAGCGACCCGGTTCTTGCGCGAAACCGGATTTCATGTTAAGCTTAAAGCGGTAGTGTCTCAAATAAGTGACATTATAACACACATGTTTGAAATCGGATTTCGGCGATTTTTCGCGTGTCCTCAAGCATGTAAATTGCGGAGCGATCGGCCGCAAAATCGTGGAAATGTCAGCTCGGGTCTCCTCTCGCGCGACGCTCCTTTTGATTTTGCGCACTCTATGGAGGAGTGAATGGCCGTATCTGTCTCATATCCCGGCGTCTATATTCAGGAACTGCCATCGGGCGCCCGCGCCATCGCAGGTGTCGGCACCTCGATCGCGCTCTTCGTGGGCATGGCGCCGCTGGGCCCGATGAACAAGCCTGTCTTCATCAGCAGCTTCGCCGACTACAATCGCCGGTTCGGCGATCGCGGCGCCTCGGGGGAGTTGGGCGACCAGGTCTACATGTTCTTCCTCAACGGCGGCGCGCAGGCCTACGTGATGCGCATCGCCGACGGCGAGCAGGAGGCCGACGTCACGCTGATGACCGAAACCGGGGCTGCGGCCGCGCTGACACTGACCGCGCGCGATCCGGGCAACGCGGGCAACATGATCCGCGCCGAGGTCGACTACGGCACCTCCAACCCCGAGCGGACCTTCAACCTGACCGTATTCCGAAGGGTCCTGCAGCCGGACGGCACCTATTCCCGCGAAAACGAGGAGCCGACCTATCTCAACCTTTCGATGGACCCCGCCTCCGTTGATTACGTCGAGACCCGGATCAATGGTGTCTCCGACCTGGTGGAGGTCACGGCGACGACGACCGCACCCGCCAGCACCGTAGGCAAGTCGATCTCCGGCGTGATCTTCAACAGCGCCGGGGCGGCGGCGATCAACACCGAGATTGGCGCGCTGATCGCGGCGGGCACAAACCAGCTGCGGGTGAGCGTGAACAACCTGCCCGCGCAGCAGATCACCGTACGCGCCCTCGGCACTCTGAACGATACGCTCAACAGCATCGCCGACGACATCGTGGCGGCCTATTCCGGCGCCGTCGCGCTGAGCGTGAACGACGCCTCCGGCGCGGCCTCTGGCGTCACCAACGGGCGGCTGATCTGGCTGGAATGCCCCGACGGGCCGGTGACGGTGCAGCCTGCCTCGGGCGGGGACATCTCCGTGCCGCTGCAGCTCGGCGCCCACGCGGGCGGGGTCGAGGGCGACGGGTATTCCATGCTGCGGCCCGCCCCGACCGGCGGCACGGGACGGATGGGCGCGGTGGACGCGGCCTCGGCCAGCACCTTCGTGACGCTGCGAAACTTCGCGGCCGCGGACCGCGCCAACCTGCAGACCATCACCATCGACGACAGCCGGTCCTCGCCGCAGGCGGTGACAACAGGGGTCGCGACGCCCGGGCTGCTCTACGAAGGGACCGCGCCCACGCTGACCAACGCGATGGGCTCGCTGGCCAACGTGCGCGCCGCCCTCGACGTGATGGTCGCGGCGATCAATGCCCAGGCCGACTGGACCGCGGAGCGCCACGGCCTGCGCCTGTCGCTCAACACCGACCGCAACGGCGTGGCCGGCGACAACGCGCTCACGGTCAGCTCCAACGGCACCGACAGCCTCGGGGGCGTCGATTTCCCCTTCGACAGCGCCGCGAGCGAATACCCCAACGTCACGGCCTACTCGCTGGGCCTGTTGAACGGCTCGGGCGGCACCGGCGACTACCAGAACCAGCCCGGCAACACCTCCAACGAGGGGCTCGACGGCACGGCACCGCTCTCGGCCGATTACGACGAGGCCTATGCCCTCATCGAGAAAGAGGTCGATCTCTTCAACCTGCTGATCACCCCTTTCGCGACCGGGCAGACCGAGAGCAACCGCACGGCGATCCGGGCCACGACCACGGCCTTCGCCGCCAGGAAACGTGCCTTCGCGCTGGTTGACCCGCCCCCGAGCTGGACCGACATCGATGCGGCCTATGCGGGCATAGACACGCTGCGGATCGGGCTGGAGACCCGCAACTCGGCCTGTTTCTGGCCGCGGCTGCGCATCGCCGACCCGACCCTGCCCAACGGGCGCGTCATCGATCCGGCCGGCGCCATCGCGGGGCTGGCCGCGCGGACCGACAGCCGCTTCGGCGTCTGGAAGGCACCCGCAGGCATCGAGGCGACGCTGCGCGGGGTGATCGGGCTGTCGGCACCGATGTCGGATGTCGATAACGGGCGGATCAACCCCAAGGCCCTGAACGCGCTGAGGATCTTTCCCGCGGGCGTGGTCAGCTGGGGGGCGCGGACGCTGGTGGGCTTCAACAGCTCCGGCAATATCGACGACAAGTACATCCCCGTGCGCCGCACCCAGCTCTTCATCGAGGAGAGCTTGTCACGCGGGCTGAAGTTCGCCGTGTTCCAGCCGAACGGCGCGGACCTCTGGGCGCAGATCCGGCTGGCGGCGGGCTCCTTCATGAGTGGTCTGTTCCAGCAGGGTGCCTTTGCGGGAACCAAGGAGAGCGACGCCTTTTTCGTGGTCTGCGACGCCTCCACCACCACGCCGACGGATATCAACCTGGGCATCGTGAACGTGCTGGTCGGCTTCGCACCGCTCAAACCCGCGGAATTCGTGGTGGTCCAGATCCAGCAGATCGCCGGACAGGCCTCGGCCTGACGCAGACGGGAAGGAATTCTTCATGGCTATGTTTTCGGTCAACAGCTATCGCATCGACCCCTACAAGAACTTCAAGTTCCGCGTGGAATGGGACGGCAATGTCATCGCGGCGGTCAGCAAGGTGGGCATGCTCAAGCGCACCACCGAGGTCGTCGAGCACCGCGACGGCGGCGATTTCAGCGGCACGCGCAAATCGCCGGGCAAATCGAGCTACGAAGCGATCGCGTTGGAGCGCGGGCTGTCGCACGACCCCGACTTCCAGAACTGGGCGATGCTGGTGCACAACTACCAGGGCGACGGCGCCGTCTCGCTGCGCAACTTCCGCAAGGACATCAGTATCAGCCTGCTGAACCTGTCCGGCCAGCCCGTGGCACGCTGGAACGTGTACCGCGCCTGGGTGTCGGAGTTCCAGGCGGCGCCAGAGTTCAATTCGAACGAGAACGCGGTCGCGATCGAGATGATCACGCTGCAGCACGAGGGCTTCCTGCGCGACGAAGCCGTCACCGAACCGACTGAGATCTGATCGGAGATGCACCATGCCCGTGCTCAGACTTGGCCATCTGGGGCCCGTCAGTTTCGCCCTGCGCGAGATCGACGGCCATGCCGAACAGGCGGTTGATCCGCAGGACCCGGCGCACGCCGCCCTGACCCTCGCGCAGACGATCACCCGACTTCCGCAGGGCGCGGAATTCGCCGCGCTGCCGGTGGCGCTGGTGCATCGGCTCTGCTGGACGATCTACCGCCATCTCTACCCCGGCGCGCTCGAGAACCGGGCGCAGTGCAGCGGCTGCGGCGAGGCGTTCGAATTCGCGCTGGACCTCGCCGCGATCGTGGCCACGCAGGACGCGGAGGCCGCGGACGTCGACGCGCCGCGTGACGGCTGGTGGACCCTGCCCTCGGGAGGCCGCCTGCGGGCGCCGACGCTGGGCGATCTGGATGGCGCGACCGGCGAACCCGAGGCGCTTCTGGCCGCGCTGGCCGAGGGCGGCGTTACACAGCAGGAGGCGGACGCCTTCCTCGAGCGGGCCGCGCCGCTTCTGGATTTCGAGCTGGAGACCACCTGCCCGCATTGCGAGGCCGTGCACCTGTTGCGGTTCAGCATGCCGCATTATCTGGGCCGCAAGCTTGCCGACGAACGGCCTTTCCTGCTGCGCGAGGTGCATCTGCTTGCGGGCCAGTACGGCTGGGCCCATGCCGAGATCCTGGCGCTCACCCGCAGCGACCGGCGCGCCTTTGCCGCGCTGATCCAGTCCGAACGCCTGCAGACACAGAGCCGCAGACTGCAGGCCGTGTCATGACCGCCTACCTGCAACGCCTTCTGGACAGCGGGGGGCTTTCGGTGGGCATCGCGCCGGTGCCGCAGTCCGGCTCCCCCATCGCCGAGAGCGACCAGCGGCTGCTGGGCGTGGGGCCCGAGGCCTTCGGTCTGCCGGTGGTTTCAGTCGAGCGCGGCGATGCCGCCGAGGGCCCGCCTGCAGACCCCCCCGCGGAGCCCTCCCGGACACGGCGCGCTGCCCGGCCGACCGCTGCGCCCGCGCCGCCCCGCGGGCAGGCCCCCGCTCCCTCGGCGCCCGGGCCCGCGAACGCGCCGCCGCGCACCCAACAGTCGCGCCCCACAGCGGAGCCTGCACCGCCCGCGCCGGAACCGCCCGTCGCAGCGCCGCCACCGCGCCCGGAAACCACATGGACGCCGTCACGCGCCGAGGTCCCGCCGACCTCCGAGCACGCGCCGCACCCGGCACCGACACCGGCACGGGCACCAGCCGCGCCGGTCCCCGGCGACGGCCATCACGCCAACCCGCCGCCGACCCCGGACCGCGCCGCGCCGCCGCAACCCTTCACACCGGAGCCGCTGGCGCCGCAGGCCACGCCCGCAGCAGAGCCCGCGCCACCGCGCCCCGCGCCTGCAACGCCACAACCGCGGGCGACGGCACCCGCCGCGCCGCGCGATGAGACGGAAGCCATCAGCCCCGTCGCGCCGCGCCCGCCGGAGGCGCCGCCACCCCAACCGCCTCCGCCCGAGCAAATATTCGAGCGGCAGGTGGAACGCGTCGTGGAGCGTGAAATCACCCGCCAGGACGTTCTGCGCGAAACGACGCAGAAGCTGCCTGAGCAGGCCTCGACCGGGCCCCGCACCGCCGCCGCGCTGTCGCGGATAGGCGCCCTGCCCGACCGGTCGCGACTGCGCCGGATCCACGGGCTGCGGTGGAGGTAGGCGATGCTGACCGAGAACCTCTTCACCGTGACATCGATCCTGCAGCGGCTCCTGCGGTTCAACATGGAGCATCTGCGCGGCACGGTGCCCGCTCTCAACATCTCCGCGGTGCCGCCGGAATCGGTGAGCGGGATGAACACGGTGAACCTCTTTCTCTACCATGCCGTCGAGGACGCGCAGACACGCAACCGCACCGTGGGCGAGGTCGGACGCGAGATCGCCTCGGCGCCGCTGGTGCTAAACCTGTTCTTCATCCTGACCGCGCATCACACGATGGAGGACTCGCTCGAGATCGACCCCGCGGAGCAGCAGTTCCTGCTTGGACTGGCGATGAAGACGCTTCACGACTATCCGCTGATCACCGATGCAACCGCCTTCGACCGCGGCGGGCCGCTGCCGGAGTCGGTGGTGCCCGCCGACCACCTCGGCCGCGGTACGCGGCTCGACCTGGCGATGCGGCCAGTCACGCCCGAAGACGCGATCAACTTCTGGTCCGCCGAGAGCACCGCGACCGTGCGGCTGGCGGGCTACTACGAGGTCCGCAGCGCCTTCCTGGAACCGGAAGAGGTCAGGCGCCTGAGCGCGCCGGTGATCGACCTCGGCCTCTACGTGGACCCGATCACGCCTATCGCGATCACTGCGGCCTCGGGCCTGCTGCGCTTCGACCCGCCGCCCGCCACAGGGCTTGGCCCACAGGCGCTCACCACCCGGCCCGCGCGGCCGCTTTTGACTGCGGATCCCGCGCCCAGCGACAGCGATATCACCCTCAGCGGCACCGGCTTCGGCACCGGCACCGACGCGCGCATCGTGCTGCGCCACGCCGACTGGCTGCGCCGCAACCCGCCGCTGGGCGAGGTCGAGATCGACCCCGCGCTGAACGCGCCTTGGGCGGTCTCCATCGCGTCCGATTCCGCGAGCCTGCGCTTTCGCGGCAGCCTCGAGCACGATCCCGGCGGCGGCACCGAGACGCTCGACATCCTGCCGGGGCATTACCTGGTCTCGGTGCGTCGCTCGGTGCGTCGGTCCGGCCCCGGCGGAACCTTTCGCAGCAGCACCATGGAGAGCAACCTCGTGGACGTGCCGCTGGGGGCGCGCATCGGCGGGCACTCGGGCGTGGCGGGCGACGGCACCATGAGGCTGAGTATCGAGGCGCTCTTCGACATCCAGTCCGACGAGGTGGGGCTGGCCTTTGCCGTGGACGGGCGCGCCTATTCGGAGGTCGCCGCGCTGACCGGGGTGCCTACCGACGACGCGGGCACATTCGAGCGCACTGCCACGGGGCTGCTCTTCCACCCCGCCTTCGACACCGCGACGCCCGGCCTGCATGCCGTCCGGCTGGTGGCCAACGGTGTCGAAAGTCAACCCTTCTGGATCACGCTATGACCGGCGCCGCGGACCCCAGAACGACACGGAGTGCAGGGGGGCTGCTGGTGGCCCGGGCACAGCTGCTGCTGGAACGTCGGCTGGCCTTCCTGGCGCAGATCAACGGATCGGGCGATGACCCGCGCGCCGAAGCCGCATTCCATGCCCGGCGTGACGGTGCCGCGCTGGACGCCATCGACCGGCTGCTCCAGGGCTCAGCAGGCGCGGCCTGGGCGCGGCTGGTGACGCTCTTGGGGCTGGACGCGGGCGAAGCCGGGATGCTGTCGCTCTGCGCGGCGGTGGCGCTGGAGCCGAGCCTCGCGCCACTGATTGCGCAGGCGCAGTCCAGCACGCAGACATTCGCGCCCACGGAGCCGTTGGTCCGGCGACTCTTCGGACTGTCCGAGGCGCCCGTGATCCGTACCAACAGCCGGTTGCGCTTCTGGCGACTGGTCGCGGAGACGCAGCGGTTCGCGGGCGAGCCCGCGGGCTATAGGGTCGACCCGGTGGTGCCCGACTGGCTGACCGGGCATCTGGCGATCGACGCTGACCTCGCTTACTTCGTGCGCCACCACAAACCCGCCGCCGCCCTGCCGGGCTGGCCGGTGCAGGCCACCGCGCGGCGGATCGGCGCGATCCTGGAGACCGGCCGCGCGGTCGCGGTGCAGGTCGCGGGGCACGAGGGCAGCGGGCGGCAGGACTTCGCGGCGCATGTGGCCGCCCGGCTTGGCTACGGCGCGATTGCGCATCGCATGCTCGACGGCGACCTCGACCTGCGGGTGCGGCTGGAACGCTTCGCGCTTTTCTCACAGGCGGCGGTGATCGGCCCGCCGCCCGATGACTGGCCCGACGGCCTGCCCCCTGCACCGCTGCATTTCATTCCGCTGTCCGACGCGCGTGACACCGTCATCGTCGGGGGTGCAACGCCACTTCGGGTCCAGCTGCCGCAGCCCTCAGTCGACGAGCTGCGCGCCACCTGGCGAGAGACCGGCGCGGATGATGATACTTGGTCGCCCGCGCTGGAATTCGCGCGGCTCCGCGATGTGCGCGCGCTGGCCGCTACCTGCCCCGGATCTGAGACCGACACGGCGCAGGATTTCGCCACGCTCTGCCGGGCGCGTTTGGGCGAGGTGGGCCGCCCGGTCGAGCCCGCCTACAGCTGGGAGGACCTGGTACTGCCCGAGGCGCTGCGCGAGGGGCTGCGCGCCTTCGCCTTCGAGGCGCGCCACCGCAGGGACGCACTGGCGAACCCCGAGATGCGACGGCTCTTCGCGACCGCCTCGGGGTTGACGGCGATGTTCAGCGGCCCCTCCGGCACAGGCAAGACCATGGCCGCGCAGATCATCGCGGCCGACCTCGGCGTGCCGCTGCTGCGGGTGGACCTGGCGGCAGTGTCGAGCAAGTTCGTGGGCGACACCGCCAAGAACCTGTCGCGCGCCTTCCGCGAGGTCCGCAACGCCGCGGCCGCGCTCTTCTTCGACGAGGCCGATGCGCTTTTTGCCAAGCGGACCGATGGGCAGGATACCACCGGGCGCTATGCAAATGCCGACACCGGTCACCTGCTGCAGCTGCTGGAGGGCCATGATGGCGTGGTGATCCTGTCGACCAACCGGCGCGGCGCCATCGACCCCGCTTTCGTCCGGCGGCTGCGGCACATCTTCGAGTTCCCGCGCCCCGACGCGGCGCTGCGCGCGCAGATCTGCCGCAAGCTGTTGCTGGCCATGGGCGAGGATCCCGAGCGGCTTGAGACGCGGATGGCCGATCTCGTGCAGCGCGCCGAGATCTCGCCCTCACAGATCAAGTCGGCCATGCTCACCGCCCGCTACGCGGCGCTGAAGACCTGCAGCCCCATCGACATCCCCATGATCGAAGACGCCATAGCGCAGGAATACGCCAAGGAAGGCCGAACCACCACCCGACCCCGCGACAGGAGATCCAGACGATGAGCGCTCAGGGCTTTCCCGGTTCCAGCGGCGCCATCCGTGGTGCCTTCGTGCAGCTGATCCCGACGCTGGGGATCGTCACGCCTTCCATCGTCGCCTTCCAGTACAACCCCGAGAGCATCACCCAGACGATCTCGCCCTACAGCCCGCCCGACAGCGACCAGGACGCACGCACCGCCTCCAGCCCGATGGTCCAGCCATTCACGCCGGACGTGACCTATTCCTTCGCGCTGGAACTCGATGCGACCGACAAGCTGGAGGAGGCCAACCCGCTCGCGGTGGTCGCGGGCGTGGCACCGCAGCTTGCGTCCTTCAAGAAGCTGGTGGAGGCGAGCAAGGGCGCCTTCGGCGATCTCATCGCTTCGGCGCAGGCGCTGGCAGGCGGGGCGGCGGCCGCAATCGAGCGCCCGGAGGTGCCCATCACGCTGATGGTGCTGGGCCCGGGCACGATCCTGCCCATCCGCATCACCAGCTACTCGGTGGAGCTGACCGAGTTCTCGCCCGCGCTCTACCCGGTGATGGCCAAGATCACGCTGGAGCTGATCGTGGTGCCGCCCGAACAGTTCCGCTGCAAGACCACGCCTGGCAAGGACCTCGCCATTGCCGCCTACAACCTGACCGCGCTGCAGGATGATGCGCTGGCCGTCGCCGACGCCGTCGACAGCGCCATCAGCACCGTCGCGAAACTGCCGATCTGAGGACCATCATGGCCATATTCGACAGCAAGAGCCGATACGCCCGCTTCTCGACCCGCACCGGGGCCATCGATGCGCAGGGACGCCCGGTGGCATGCGTGACGCCCGCGAAGACATCGGTGAAGCCGGAGCTGGGGCTGCACCGGCGCAACGATTTCCAGCGTCTCGACCACCTTGCGGCGCATTACCTGAACGATCCGGCAGGCTACTGGGAGCTGCTGGACGCCAATGACGCGTTGACGACCGAGGCCGTCGCCCGCGCCGAATTCATCCGCATCCCCGTGAAAGGCTGACCCCCTGTGAGTTTCGGCGCGCATATCACCTCCGGCGACGATTTCGCCAGCCTCGACGAGGCCCTGATCGGCACGCTCGTGGAGGTGCGCGTGGAGCTGGAGATGGACAAGGCCGCCAAGTTCGCGCTGCGCTTTGAGGAGGACGTCTGCGACAACGACCTGATGGCGGCGCGCCACCCCGCGATCCGCCCGGGACAGAAGATCGGCGTCTTCGCGCCCTCCGACAACGAACTTGTGTGCCTCGTCTGCGGACCCATCACGCAGACGCGGTCTGCGGCCACTACCGGCGGCACCGGCAACTGGCACGAGGTCCACGGGCTCGACCGCCGGGTCGAGATGGACCGAGTCGAGATCCAGGCCGCCTACGAGGGGCGCGCGTCCGACGTGGTGCAGCAGATCCTCGATGGCTACGGCTTCGACACCGAGGTGACCGAAACCCTGCGGGTCTATGATGCCGCCGACAACAAGCTCACCCAGCGCGGCAGCGACCTGAAGTTCATCGAACAGGTGGCCACGCGCAACAACATGTTCCTGTGGATCACCTACGAGACCACCCAGCCGACGCTGACCGCACCCAATGTCGGCGTCACCGAGACCGCGAAGATGGCGCCCTCACCGCCGCGCAACAGCAGCGGTTCGGTACCGCTGCCGCCGGTGCTCAGCCTGTCGGACGCCGAGGTCGAGATCCGGGTGAGCCCGCCGCCCGACCAATGCCCCAGCGTGACCCGCTTCGAGGTCGACATAGACTACGAGCGCCCCAATGCGGCGATCGGATTTGCCCATGACGCGCGCTCGGGGCAGACGAGCGAACAGCAGGCCGAACCGCAGGATGACCCGCTGGCCGCGGAGCGCGAGGGAGCGGGCGGCATCGACGCCATCGAGCGCAGCGTGCTCAGCTCCACCGATTCCGACCCGATCACCCAGCAGCTGGCCCAGGAGGCCGAGGTCACCGACGCGGCCTGGTTCGTGACCGTGGAGTGCTCCGCCGACGTGGCCCAGATCAACAAGGTGATCTTCCCGCACGACATCGTCACCGTCACCAGTGCCGGCGCACAGCTGGAGGGCCCCTACCAGGTCACCAAGGCGCTTCACGTGATCCGAGCGGAGGCGCACATGACCGATTTCACAATTCGTGCCAATGGCCTGAAGGAGACGCAAGCATGACCGATCGCCTCATGGACATGGCCGAGGCGCTGCTCAGCCGACACTACGGCAAGTATCGCGGCACGGTGTCGGACAACACCGACGCCACCGGGCGCGGGCGGCTGCTGGTCCGGGTGCCGGCGGTGATGGGCGAGGCCGAACTCTGGGCGCTGCCCTGCCTGCCTTACGCAGGGCCCGGTGTGGGTCTTTTCGCACTGCCGCCGGTGGGCGCCAACATCTGGGTCGAGTTCGAGGGCGGCAATACCGACTTCCCCGTCTGGAGCGGCTGTTTCTGGGCCGACAACGAGGCGCCCCCGGGCGATGTCGACCCCGCCATCGCCTTCTTCAAAACGGATTTCGCAACGCTGCGGATCGACAACCAGGCGGGCGAAATCCTCATCGAGACCAGCGGCGGCGCCAGGATCACCCTCAGCGATGCCGAGATCAGCCTGGAGGCACCCAAGATCTCCAGCACCGCCAACGGAGCCACGACCGAGTTGACCGCAGCGGGCTTCGACGCGCTCGCGGGCGCGCTGAAGGTCGTCTGAAGACAAGGAGAGCGACATGTCCGGAAATGCCATGGCCCTGACCGTCGGAGTGGTCGACGCCGCCAGCACCCCCGCCACCAGCCGGGTGCCGGTCAACCTCAGGGTACACTGCGAAAGCGGACTGGTGGGCGTGCTGCCGGAGGTGATGACCTTCTCGGCCACGACCACGGTCGGCAACTGGGTGTTGGGCACGGTGCGGGTCTCGATCAACGGGCTGCCCGCGATCAACACCGTTTCGGCCGGGACCGGCTACAACGCCAGCGGCGTGCCCACCGGGCCGCTCAGGGTGCAGCAGCCCTCCACCCGCCTGAGCGCCACCTGAGGACAAAGCCATGAAACCGCCCTTCGCACAGCGCCTGAAATACCCTTTCGCGATCGACGGCAATGCCGGGCGGGCGGCGGAGGCGTCGGATTACGACGCCTATATCCGGCAGCTGATCCGGCAGGTGCTGCTGACCGCGCCGGGCGAGCGGGTCGCGCGGCCAACTTTCGGCGCCGGTGTGCGGCGGATGGTGTTCTCGCCGCTGTCGAATGCCACAGCGGCCTATACCAAGACTCTGGTGCTGGAGGCGCTGACCGCCTCGCTGGATGCCTTCATCAAGGTCGAGGCGATCGAGGCCACCACCGACGAGAGCCGGCTCGACATCACCATCCGCTACTTCGTCCGCCACACCGGCGAAAGCGCCTACCTCAACGAGGAGGTGACCTTCTGATGGCCGACCGGAAGACATTGCTGACCGCGCCCGGACAGACCGCGCTCACCGGCATCGACTTCATCCGGGTGCTCGACAAGGACGTGCAGGACCGGATCGCAGTGTTCTTCCTGGTCCCGCCGCAGGATCTGACCCCGCCGCTGGTCGACCCGGGGCTTGTGGACGATGTGGGAGACACCGCGCCCTCAGCGCTCGACATCGCGCTTTCCGCCGCGCCGGGGCTGCGGCTGCCGGAGGTTATCGATCAGCAGTGGAACCGGATCGCCGGCGTGTCGGGCGAGCGTGTCGTGCTCGAGATCCTGTTCGACGGGCCGGGCGAGTTCACCGATTACACGCTGACCCTGACCAACCCGCAAATCGATCATTACTTCTCGAGCGACGTCTTCAGCTTCCAGCAGGCGTGCCCGGATCCCTTCGACTGCGCCCCCAATCCCTGCCCCGAGGAGGAGCTGGCCGACCCGCAGCTGGACTACCTCGCGCGGGATTTCGGCTCATTCAACCGGGCGCTGTCGGATTACGCCGCGCGGACCTATCCCGACTGGCGCGCGGACACGCCCGCCGACATCGCGGTGATGCTCAAAGAGCTGCTGGCCTACGCCGGGGACGAACTGGCCTACCTGCAGGACCGCATCGCCCAGGAGACCCGTTTCGCCACCGCGACCCAGCGGCGCAGCCTCAGCGCGCTCGCCAGCCTCGTCGACTACCGGCTCGATCCCGGCCGGTCCGCCCAAGCGGAGATCGCCATCGAGGTGGCCCAGGGCAACGCGGGCGTGATAGCGCCCTCACACGCAACCGTATGGTCCGTGGTGGCGGGCAATGCGCCGGTGCCCTTCCGCCTGATCGCGGACGTCTGGACCCACGAGGACTGGAATGCCATCCCGCTCTACGTTCTGGACGAGGACGACGCCTGCCTCGAGCGCGGCGCGACGCGGGCCTACCTTGCCACCAGCCTGCCCGCCGCAGGCGACATAGATCCCGTCTCACCGGTGCCCGCGGCGGGCTACTGGGTCGGGCGCCGCATGGCGCTCACCTGGGCGCCGGAGAGTGACGCGCAAGGCATGCTGTCGGCCATCGTCACCATCACCGCGGTCACGGAATACGCCGACGCGCTGCAGTTGACGAGCGGCGCGCCAACGCCGTACGTCTGCGTGGAGTGGGACACGCCTCTGCCCTTCTCCGCGCCGCAGGCGGAAATCGTGGCCGCGCTCAACATTGCCACCGTCGTGGCCGGTCGCCAGGTCACCGAGGAATTCCGGATCGGGTCGAACACGCGCTTCGCAGAGGCGCTTTCCGCGTTGCCGCCCGCCACCGTCGGCCCGCTGCTGCGGCTGCCCCGGGCGGTGGAACGCGAGGGGCCCTGTGACCGGCATGCCGGCCAGCGCGAGGCGATCATGCGCCACGGGCTGCGCCGCAGCGCGACCGAAGGCCTGGGCTGGGACGATGCCACGACGCCGCGTCTGATGCTGGAGATCCTCGACCCGGCGACCAGCGCGCCCGACCCGACCGAGCCCGCCTGGGTCTATTTCCCCAACCTTGTGGCGGCCGACGACGATGACCGCGCCTTCACGCTGGAGCCGGGATCGTGGCGCGACGTGGTGCATCACCAGCGCCCCTTCGACGTGCTAATCTTCGACGACTACGCGGGCGACGACGGCTGGTCGATCCGCTTCGCCTCTGGCGCCTTCGGCCAGCCGCCCGCCGTCGGCACGGTGTTTCGCGTTACCTACGACACCGGACCGGGCGCCCGCGCCAACCTGCCCGCGGGCGCCATCAGCCGGGTGTCGGACCCGACCGAGCAGGGCATCGCCGGGCTGACCGTCGCCTCCGCAGTGCGCAACCCGCTGGCGGTGACGCGCGGGCAGGACGAGGAGACCGCCGATCACCTGCGCCTCCACGCCCCCGTGGCCTACCAGGACAATCCGCGCCGCGCCGTCCGGCCCGAGGACTACGAGACCATACTCAACAAGCTCGACTTCCTGCAGCGCGCCAACGCGGTCCCGCGGCACACCGGGTCGTGGCCCACCGATTTCATCTCGGTCGACCCCTACAGCGGCACCTCGCTCGACCCCGAGGACGCCGCGGTGGTCGACCGCGAGATCGCCTGCATCAAGCAGGCCGCCCGCGACGCCCGGCGCCTGCCCGCGGAATACCTCGACCTCGACCTGGAGGTGACGATCTGCATTGCACCCGGCCATGCCACCGCCGACGTCATCGAGGCTGTGGCCGAGGCCCTGGCGCCGCCGGGGCTCTTCGATCCGGACAATTTCACCTTCGGCCAGCCGCTCTACCGGTCGCAGATCGAGGCGGCAGTCCAGTCGGTGCCCGGTGTGCGCTTCGTGGCACTGATCCGGCACCGGCTGCGCGGATACCTCAACTGGACCGCGTTCACCGCTCCGTCGATCCCTGTCGAGCGCAACCAGATCATCCGGCTCATGCATGACCCGCGCTTCCCGGCGCGCGGCACGCTGGAGATCATGCAGGCGGAGACAGTGCCATGATCCTGCTCGACACCGGTTGCCCCTGTTCCGGCGTGACCCACCCGCCCAGGCCCGACATCGCGCCAGGGCTGCAGGCACTGCCCGACCGCCAGATGCTTGGCTTCCGCGATATCCGCCGGGCACTTCTGGCGCGGCTGAACGACCACGCGGCGCTGGAGGGCTGGCGCGTCGATCCCGCGCAGGCGGTGCATCGCGACCTCGGTGTGATGGTGCTGGATTTCGCGGCATACGTGCTGGCGGTGACCGGCTTCTACGACGCGCGCATCGCCGAACGCGCCTACCTCGCCCCGGCGCCGGACGCCGAGACACTGGCCGAGATCGTTGCGCTGATCGGCTATATACCGCGGCCCGCCATGGTCGCCTCCGTGCGGCTGGCACTGGAGACCTCCGGCGTCGATCCGGTCACCATCCCCGCCCTCACTGCCTTCCGCAGCGAAGGCTTCGACGGCGAGAAGCCGCAGGTCTTCGAGGCGCTCGTGCCGTCGACCGTCTGGCCGCAGCGCAATCGCTGGGCGCTGGCGCCGCTCGCCGAGACCGACTTCAACGGCACGCTCCTCTTCGGTGCGGGCACGGTGCCGCATCCGGGCGCCGTGCTTGTCGTGGCCGACACCGGGATCACCCTCGCCGGGGCCGGGCGTGTCACTGACATTCGCTCCGAGCAGGACGCCAACGGCACCCGCTTCCGCCGCGTGCGGCTCGACGCGGACGGCACCACGGCGCTTGCGGCGCTCGCCGGCACGGCACGCGACACGCTATCGGCCACGCTGCTGCGGCTCGACGGGGGCGCTTCGCCCTATGTCACGACTCCGCTCAGCATCTCGGGCACCTCCGCGGAGATGCATCTCGACGCGGTCTACGGCCAGCTTCGCGCGGGCGATCCGGTGGTGCTGGAGGCGGGGGGCACGCTTTATCCAGGCTCCATCACGCTCCACGAGGTCGACCCGGTCCCGTTCACCCGCACCATCGACAGCACCAGCGTCACGCAGACCGTGCTGCAGAGCCGCATCGAGTTCGACCTGCTGACCAGCCCCGACGACACCGCCAACCCGCGGCTGCATTTCGCCCCGGCGCGCATGGGCGAACTCGCCGCCCGCGGGCGCGAGACGGTGGTGCTGGACGACATGCTGGCGGGCGTGGACCTGGTGGGTCCGGTCGTCCCGCTGGGCGAGGCCCCCGCGCTGGCACCGGTCATGCTGCAGGGGGCCGCGAAGGCGGGCGCCGAGATCTCCGCCACCGTCGTGCAGACCGCCGACAGCACCGGCACGCTGACGCCCGCCGATACCGCGAAGGCCTTCGCCACCGCGCTGAAGCAGCCCATTCGCGCCTACGGCAACCTGATCCACGCGGTGCGCGGCGAGACCGTCTTGAACGAGGTGCTGGGCAGCTCGGACGGGCGCACGTCTTTCCAGCGCTTCGCGCTGAAAAAGAAACCGCTCTCCTGGGTCGAGAACGCCGCGCTCCCGCTGGGGCGCAGCCCTTACTTCGACCTGGCGGTGGACGGCATCCGCTGGACGCACACCCGCCACCTGACCCTGAACGGGCCGGAGGACCAGGTCTTCGCGCTCGAAACCCTGCCCGACGGCAGCACCGAGGTCTGCTTCGGCGACGGCGTGAACGGGGCGATCCCGCCATCCGGCACAGGCAATGTGGTGGCGCTTTCCTATCGCTACGGCGGGGGCGCGACGAAGCCGCCGGCGGGCGCGATCACGCAATTCAAGCGCCCGGTCAAGGACATCGCGCTGATCCACTCGCCGCTCCCGGCCACCGGCGGCGCCGATGCGGAAACGCCCGATGAATTGAAGCGCACTGCCCCGGATTTCGCGCTGACGCTGGATCGCGCCGTGTCGGTTGCCGATTTCGAGGCGATGGCGCGGAGCTATACCGGCGTGCTGAACGCGCGCGCGGCCTGGGGCTGGCAGAGCGGACGCCAGCGCGCGCTGGTCAAAATCGTGATGATCCCCGACCAGGGTGATCCCAGCGCGGACCTCGACAGCTACCTGGAGGACCGCGCCGCGCCGGGCGTGCTGGTGGAGGTGCGCACGGCCGCGGGCGACACGCGTACGCTTTCCGTCGATGTGCTCAAGCAGGAGGAATACCTGTCCGACGACGTCAAGGCGGCAATCAAGCTGGCGCTCTTCGACGATCTGACCGGGCTTCTGTCGCCGCGCAACGTCGAGATCGGCGCGCCGCTGATGCGCTCGCGGCTGACCGAGCGGCTGCACGCGGTGGCCGGGGTCGCGGCGGTGCTGTCACTGCGGCTGAGCGGCAGCGACATGGGTTCGGCCACCGCCCCCGCCGAGGGCACCGATTGGTTCGACGTCGAGGCCACAACCAGTATCGGAGTGACGTGATGGCGCTCGAGTCGGACAGACCCGTGACCCTGGCAGAGGACGGCTACGACACCCATTACGCCGAGAAGCTCTGGGCGCTGATCCCGGAGATCTACCGCCACGAGGACGGGCTGGCCGACACCCCCGGCCAGCTGCGTGCGCTGATCGAGGTCGTCGCGGCGGAGATGTCGGTGGCGCGGCGCAGCGTCGACCGGCTGTGGGCCGATACCCGCGTGGACGAGGCCGACGACTGGGCGCTGCCCTACATCGCGGAGCTCGTGGGCGCACGGCTGCCCAACCCGCTCAACCGCGCGGCGCGGCGGGCGGCGGTGCAGCGCGTCATCCACTATCGCCAGCGCAACGGCACGCGCAGCCTGATGGAGGTGCTGGCCGACGACATCGCCGACTGGGACGCCGTGGCCCGCGAGGCCCTCAAGCGGCTCTTTCGGAACCACCACGACCTGGACGGCCCCGCGCCGCGCGGGCGCATCACGCAGAGCCCCCAGTGGGGATTTGCGGATCTGCGCGCCGCGCGGATCGGCGGCATCGTGGACAGCGCCTTCGACGACCTCGCCCACAGGCCCGATTTCCGCCGCGGGCGCGGTCTGCGCGGACGCTATGATGTACCCAAGGTCAACCTGCACCTCTACCGGCTGCGGACCTTCGCGCTGCGCGACGTGACGCCCGTGGCGCTGGACGACACCCGCTGGACGCTCGACCCCTCGGGGCGGGACGTGCCGCTCTTCCAGCGCGGCGGCGCGCGCAACGACGCCTGCGACCTACGCGAGGAATGGGAGGTGCGCGCGCCGATCACCTGCCGGCTGCTCAACAGCGCCCGATTCGCGCCGACACTGGAGAGCGTGCCGGTGGGCTTCGAAACCAGTCTCGCGCCGCTCTTCGGCACCACCTTCGACCACGAATCCGACCTGCGTGCGCAGGCCGTGGCACATGCGCCCACGATCACGCTGGTGCAGAATATGACGGCGCTGCTGGCAAACTCGATCCGGCCCGACTGCGCCAAGGCCGCGCTGCTGCCCGACGCGGCGCCCGAAACCCTGGGGATCTCGCTCACCCTCGACGGGGGCGACCCGCTCGGGCCGGAGCTGCTCTACGGCGCCGACCTCGACACCTGGGGAGACGAGCTGGTGCTGCACGACTGGGCCTCGGCCTTCGTCGACCCGGCACGGGGCCGCGTGCTGCTGGCCGATGCGGGCGATACGCGGCTGGAGCACCAGCTGAGCTATTATGCCACGCTTCTGCCCATCGGTGCGGGCGCGCATCCGCGCCCCGGCCTGCCCGCCGACAGCACGCCCATAACCTCCACCACGCCCGACTGGACCGGGCCGCGGAGCGGCACCGAACGCATCGGCGACTCCGCCACCTACCGCCCCGGCATCGCTGCCGCCACGATCCAGGTCGACGCGGCCTGGCGGCTGGATGCGGCCGACACCGAACGGCCCTATGTCGAGATCGACCTGGGCACCGGAGACCGGTTGGAGATCGCGCCCCAGGCCGACGGCGCCACGCTGGATCTCGACGGCATCTGGCTGGCGCTGCGCAGCGTCGACCGCACCACCGAGGAGCTGACGCTGGAGCTCTCGGGCGTCTGGTCGCAGGTGCGCCTGCGCCATGTCACTCTGGATCCTGGCGGGACGCTGGCACAGCTGAACGGCCTGCCCGCCATCACCCAGCCGCGGATCCGCCTGGAACTGACCGGCACCGTCGAGGAGTTGCTGATCGACCGCTGCGTGACCGGGCCGATCATCGAATCCGTCACCGTGGGCAATCCGGCCTCGGCCAACCGGATCCGCATCTGCGATTCGATCGTCGTGGGCGGCTCCGCCGCACCCGCCATCGCCGTGCGATCCGCGGAGCTGGAGCTGGTCCGCTGCACCGTCCTCGGCGACATCGTCGCGGGCCGGATCCATGCCGATCACGTCCTGGCCGACGGGCAATTCCGCATCGCCGACGCGCAGAACAGCTGCATCCGCTACTCCGCCGCGATCGCCAACCCGACCCCGCCGGAGATCGACGGGTTCGAGTGCCGTTTCTACGATGGCGCGCTGCCGCCGGGCCTCTTCGTGTCGCGCCGTTTCGGCGATCCGCACTTCGCCGTGCTGGCCCAGACCGCGCCGGACGAGATTGCCCGCGGCGGCGAAAGCGCCACCGAAATCGGCGCTCACGGCGCGGCGCTGGTGCCCATCAAACACGTCGACCTGATCCGCAAGCTGGACGAATTCCGGCCGATCAACGTTGTCGTCAATCCAGTATTCGAGACCTGATCCTCGGGAGGAAACCATGACCGCAGATATTTCCAGAGCCAGTTTCCGCCCCGCCCAGCGTTACTCCGGGATCAAGTGGCAACAGGGGCGCACGCCGCTCGACTCCGAGGAGAACGAGGCCCAGACCATCCTCAAGGACGGGCTGCGCGACCTGGTCACCTCCGTCATCTGCGCGGGCGGCACGCCGGACGACGGCTTCCTGGTGGTCGCGGTCAACCCAGGCACCGACACCTACGATTTCGATTTCCACGAGGGCGAGTTCGTCCTGGGCGGCGTGCATGTGACCACCGCGGGCGGCAGTTACGGCGCGCAGGAGGACTGGCTCGACTTCGACCTCGACGCCAGCCTGCCCGATATCCCGTCACTCGCCGAAGGTGCGCAGCAGAGCGACCTCGTATACCTCGAGGCCTGGGAGCAGGAGGTCAGCGCCACCGAGGACAACGAGCTCTTCGAGACCGCGCTGGCAGGCGTGGACACGACCCAGCGCACCCGCGTGATGGCCAGGCTGCGGGTCGCGCCCAACCGCGCGTTCGACTGCGCCGACGCCTTCGGAGAGCTGACGGACGACTTCGACGACGCCGCCTTCGTCGCCGAGGAAGCGCTGCTGGCGTCCAGCACGACGCTGCAGATCGGCTTCACCGACCCCGGTGCCACCGAGGATCTGTGCAGCCCCTCCGCGCAGTCGGGCTTTCTGGGCGCGCATAATGAAACCTTCACCCTTATGATCACGGAGCCGGGCGCCTTCGTCTGGACCAACGACACCACGACCTACCGGGTACAGGTGGAGAATGACGATCTCGGCCAGCCCCGGCGCGTGCAGTTCCTGACGCCGCCGCGCGACGCCTTCGCCCAGCCGGTCGCGGGCCAGAGCATCGAGCTGATCCCCTGGTCGATGCTGCTGTCCAACAACGAGAAAGCCGGCGCCCCGGTCGGTATCTTCCTGACCATCGACAACGGCTACGACGCCGATGGCGGGGTGATCGTGGACGCCGACGTGCCGCAGGATCTGCGCGACTGGCTGACGGCGCGCGCCCCCTCGCTCTTCGGCCGCTTCGACGAAACAGGCGAGGAGCGGTTCTTCTTCGCGCGGATATGGACCAACGCCAACGGCGCCCAGGGCAGCCCGACGGTCACCCTGACCGGGGCGGAGCAGACGCTGGGCACCACGGGACTGACCGTGACGCTGACCGGCAACGGACGGCGGGGCGACCTGTGGCGCTTCTCCGCACGGCCCAACACGCCCGCGCGAATCCTGCCCTGGGGCCTGCTCGACGGAGAGCCCGCGCAGGCCCCGCACCTGCGACTGGCTCCCGTCGCGCGGATCGTCTGGACCGGCCAGGCAAGCGGCCCTGCCACGGCGGAGATCGTGGATTGCCGCCACCGGTTTCGACCGCTCTGCCGGGTCAACGGCTGCTGCCGCGTGACGGTGGGCGACGACCACGTAAGTCACGGCGATGTCACCTCCATCGCGGCGGCGCTCGAGCGGCTCCCCGAGGAGGGCGGTCACATCTGCCTGCTGCCGGGCCTCTTCGAGGAACATGTGACGATTTCGGACAAGCGCGACATCACCATCTCGGGCTGCGGGACGGACACGCTGTGGACTTCGGACAGCGAAAGCACGGCGCTGCTGACGCTGGAGGGTTGCGACGCGATCACCCTGCGCGATTTCGCCATGACCCACCTTGATGGCCCGGCGATCCTGGGCCGTGACCTGATCGCGGTCGGCGGCGCCACGCCCAACACCGACGTCACCGCGCGGGCGCTGACGATCCGGGTTGGGCTCGCGCGCGCCATCGACCTGCCGGGCGGCGCCGATCACGCGGTCCTGGCCTGCGACATACTGGCCGGGGACGGGTCGCCGTCTGAACTCGGCACGCAATCGGCGGTTTTCCTGAAGGGCGACCGCCTGCGTGTGGAGGACAGCAGCATCCGCGCGGTCCAGCCCAAGACCGGGAGCCATTTCGCCATCGGCGGGCTGCACATCGGCAGCGCCTCGACCGAGGTCCGCATCCTGCACAACCGGATCACCGGCGGGCTCGGCAACGGGATCACTCTGGGTTCGGTGCGCTTCGTGGAGAATTGGATCGACGCCGGGGCCGAGGGCGAGGACCGGATCATGCGCGAGACCTTCGGCAACGGGACACGCCTCAACAGCTACCCTACGCAGGCCACGGTCGGCCACGGCTATTCGGGCTTGCCACTGGTCTTCGGCAATCGCGGCTGCATCGAGATCGACTGGCCGTTCGGAGACGACGACGGCGGCGACCCGGAACGGCCGCCGATCCCGGTCTCCGACGGCCCCGTGACCGAGATCCGGATCTTGGGCAACGACATCGCCGAGATGGGCTTCAACGGCATCGCCACCTACCCGCTGTCGATTCTGATGCCGCTTGTCACCGAAACCCCCGCCGATGCCATCGCTATCGAGGACATCGAGATCCGCAACAACCGCATCACCGGCTGCATGCAGAGCGAGGTGCCGGACCTCGGCGCCTTTCTGCGGCAGTTCGTGGGCTGGGGCGGGATCTCCTTTTCGCTCGCCAGCGACCTGAGCATCGCCGAGAACCGCATCGAGGACTGCGGCGCGGCGGGCGGCGTGCCGATCTGCGGCATCTTCGTGGCCTTCGGCGAGGACATTGCGATCAAGGGCAACCGCATCCTGCGCAACGGCCGCGGCTTCTCCGACGGCATCGAGGCCCAGCCCGGCCGCCGCGGTGGAATCGTCATCGGACTGTCCACCGGCGGCGTCCCTTCCACCGGTATATCGGCGGACGACCGGCGGCAATCGAACCGGCCCGCGCTCGCCTGCCATCACAACGAGATCGACGCGCCGGGCGCGCGCGCGCTCAAGGGCATCCTGCTGGGACCCGCGCATGTGACCGATAACCGCCTGACCGGGTCGGGGCAGAGCCTGCTGTTCTCCAACCCCATCGCCGCGCTCTATGCCGCGGGGCTGGGGGCGGCGGCGCTGGCGGGCGATTTCTTCCGACCCGCGGGCGATCTGGATTTCACCGACTACCTGGCGCTGGAGCTGATCGCGGAGGCAGCGGGCGGCGACGCGGTCAACCTCATAAACGCGGGCTTCGCGGAGGATCTGTCGGCCTTCTTCGGCACGGACGCGCTGACGGGCGCCGCGACTGGAGGGGTCCAGCGAATCCGGTTGCAGGGCGGCGAGACCCTCTTCAACGACAACCAGGTGAGCTATCGCGCCTACCAGTCCGGTCGCAGCGCGACGCTCTCGGCTGTCTTCATCTCCTCCTCCGACGACGTGTCGCTCAACGACAACCAGATCGAGACCGAGAACGACCTGGCGCTGGCGGTGGCCTCGACCATCGTGACCGGCAATTCGATCCGCGCCGAGGGCGGGCGGTTCCAGTCCAAGCTGACCGGGGCGCTGCTGTCGGCGATCACCGTGGCCGAGGTGATGAACACAACGTCGCTCAACCAGGGCAGCCACTGCTTCCTGGTCGTGGCGCCGCAGACCGGGCGGGTCGTGCGTGACAACACCTCCATCCTCGGCATGGTGAACCCGCAGTTCTGCCAGGCCGTCGAACTGGTGGCCTGTTACCTGTCCATGTCCAAGTCGAAGGCCCTGGGCCTGCCGACGCAAGAATGCTGAGAAAGGGGACGTCATGGCTGACCGCAAGGATAAGATTTGCGTCGATCAGGACCGGCTGATCGAGGATGTCCGCAGCTTCAGCGGGCAGACACGGATCATGTCGGTCGCGGCGCGCGGACTGGCGCGGCCGCTGCTGGACCAGATGCAATCCGCCCGCAGACTGGAGGTTCTGCGGTCCGAGGCGCGCTACGGCAAGACCGACCCCCGCGCCCGGCGGCGCCAGCAGAAGGCAGAGGCCGCCATCGAACTGCGAGAGGGCTTCGAGGAGGCCTTCGTGGCCGAACTGGCTGAACCGCCCAACCCCTCCGAGACGCAGTCGGGCCTTTACGGCACCGTCACCCGCTCAGGAGTACCGCAGCCGGATCTGCTGGTGGGTCTCGTCACGGAAAAAGGCACCTGGCACGGCTATGGCTGCACCGATCAGTATGGCGCCTACAGCTTCACCTTCACCGCCGGGCGTTCAGGCACGCTGCGGGTGCAGGAGAAATCGGGCGCCCCGCTCTACCGCAATTCCGAAGCCCTGCCCGCGCTCGCCGCGGGCCAGACGCTGCGGCGTGACGTCGAGCTGGACGCGAGCGGTCCGATCTGTCCAGCGCCCGGCCCGATCGACGACGGGAATGACGACCCGCAGCCGGTGACGGTCGAAGTGCCGGATCTGATCGGTCGGACCGAGGACGCGGCGATTGCGCTGCTGCGCGAGGCCCGGCTCAACCGCGGCAGCCGCACGCAGACCCCCAGCGACGCCGAGGAAGGCACGGTGATCGACCAGACGCCGCCCGCGGGCCGCCGGCTCGCGCCGGGATCGACCGTTGACATCGTGGTGGCCGAGGCGCGGCAGCAACTGATGCCGAAGGTCACCGACATCCCCCTGTCACTCGCCCGCGCCACGCTGGAACGCGCGGGGCTGACGCAGGTCACCGAGGTCGAGGAGGAGACCCCTGACGCTGCCGGGATCGTGCTGGCGCAGGATCCGCAACCCGACATGCCGATCACCCCCGAGACCCCCGTCACCCTGACCGTCGGGGTCAAGACCGAGACGATCATGCCGCGGCTCATCGGCGAAAAGACCGAGACCGCGCGCGAGATCCTGGCCGAGCTGGGCGTGGAGGAGGTTGCGCTGCAGGAGCGGATCAGACCGAACGCAGTGGGGCTTGTGGTCGACCAGAGCCCCCGCGCGGGCACCGCGATCGATGCGGCCACCCCGGTGGTGCTGACCGTCGGGATCGGCGCCGAGGATGACGCCGAGGTCATGGAGATGCCTCGGCTGGTCGGCGAGACAGCCGACACCGGCCGCGATATCCTGCGTGAGATGGGGCTGCGCCAGATCCGCGTGGAGGAACGCACCGACAGCGAGCGCGCGGGGCTGGTGATCGACCAGCGCCCGGAAGCGGGCAGCCCGATCCGCGCCTCCACCCGGGTGGTGATCGTCGTCGGCCGTGCCGACGAGCAGGAGGAGACGGAGGTCGACCCGGAGGCGGTACTGGAGATCATGGCCGCCGATCCGCTGATGCGGCGGCGCCAGCTGTCGCCCGAACGGCTGGCAAGGATCATGGCTCCCAACGGGCGGCTGACCGGGGACCTGCTGGTGTCGCTGTCGAGGCTGACCATCCCGGAATTCGCCGCCCGCCTGGAGATCGGCAACCGGGCGATGGCCACCGAGATCCTGCGCGCGCTGCGGACCGCGCTGGACCGGATCTGAGGACGCCCCGGTGGCCGCGCCGCAGCATGTCCAGAAGGCGCCGGTCACGTCGGAGCGCAAACCGATGACCATCGGCCCGGCGCGCGACCGCTTCGAGGCAGAAGCGGACCGGATCGCCAACCGGGTCGTCTCACCGCCTGCGGCGGCCATGCCGCCGCCCGCGATCTCGCCGGTTCCGGGCGCAGGCATCGCCCGCAAGCGCGCAGGCGCGGCACCCGAGGAGCCGGAGGAGCCGACGCCGCCCTTGACGACGCTGGCCCAGAAAAGCCCGATGCCCGCCGCCTCGCCCCCCGAGGAGCCCGAGGATCCGCTGGACAGCATACTGGGCCAGCGCGACGCCTCCGGCGCGGGCCCCGCACAGGCGCCCGCGGGCGTGACGGCAGCGGTGAACGGCATGCGCGGCGGCGGCGCGCCCCTGCCCGGCGCGACCCGCGGCCGGATGGAGGGCAGCATTGGGCGCGACCTGTCGGGCGTGCGCCTGCACAACTCCGCCGCTGCCGCCAGCACCGCCCGCGCCATCAACGCCCGCGCCTTCACCGTGGGCAACGACGTCTTCTTCGGCCAGGGCGCCTTCCAGCCGCAGACCAGCGCGGGCCAGAGGCTTCTTGCGCATGAGCTCGTCCACACCGTCCAGCAGTCCGGCGGGTCGGCCCGGGCGCAGCGCGCGGTGATCCAGCGTACGCCCACGGGCGATGGCTCCGAGATTGACACCTCCGACACCGGGGGCACTGCGACCAACGGCACCCCGCCGCCGCCGGCGGGGCTCTTCGAGGAGGACGATCTGCGCATCGACCTGCGCCCTGCGAAGAAGGTCATGCAGGTCGAGAAGCTTGAACTGCCACCCGCGCCGACGGAACGCAAGGGCATCGCGACAGCGGCGATCTCGCCCGCGGGCACCGATAATGTCAGCGGGTTGCCCAACTACAGCGGCGGCAGCGTTACGTTGCACCGCGCCACCCCGCGCGGAGGCAGCGCCCGGGCAACCTGGCGCAGCTACCAGCAGGCGGCGATGGCGGGGTTGTCGCTCTCCGGAAAACTGCCCACGGCCACTGAGAATGCCGAGGAGTCCCAGAGCGGGCCCTACATCACTCAGAAGAACGGCGAGAATTTTTACTTCCTGATGCCCAAGAACGTGGATGACGCGCAAGAGGTCATCATGGGCACGGAAGCCGAGCTGAAACAGGCGCAACAGGTCCTGCAGCCCGAGTGGGACAAGGCCGGCCGCGCGGCGGAATTCGACGTGGACCACATCCTGGAACTGCAGATCGGCGGCGCGGATGCGGGCAGCAACATGTGGCTGCTGGACTCCTCCTTCAACCGCAGTTCGGGCTCGTCGATCGCGCAATGGATCCGGTCCTCGATCCGCTCGACCCTGCGCGCGGCGCGCAGCGACAGCGACTTCATGGAGCGCGCCCGAGAGGCCAATATCTCCGTGCCCGGCTCCACCCAGAGCGACGTCACCCGCGTGAAACATGAATGGGACATCGTCTTCACCAACGTCGAGGAGAAGGCTGCCAACACCACGCTGCACGCCGACAAGTACTGGTCCAAGTCAGAGCTGCAGCGCGGCGACCACCTGACCTCCGACCGCGTGCGGTTTCTCACACTTGACGAGTTGCAGGGCTACGGCTTCGCCTTCGACGCCGCGGGCACCACGCCGCGACAGTTCAACGTCTTCGGCAGCCCGAATGGCGGCAAGTTCATTCCCTTCCAGATCCGCAACGGCGAGGTGCGCCGCCCGCGCGAGTTCTTCGTGGGCCTGCGCTACGAAAACGCGAGCTACGGCGAGAACGGTCTGATCCTGACGATCAGCCGTCACCGCCGCCGCCGTAACGACCCCTTCGTGACCGAAGAGGAACGCACCCGCGACATCACGATTGCGCCCCAGCCGCACCTTGGCAACGCGGGCTTCATGAGCACGGGAGAGTTGACCAGCCTTTTCGGCGTCCCGTTCCGATACTTCTCGCCCACCGCCTTCGCCTCCGTCTACATCACGCCCGACGGCATGTTGCGCGCCGATGGCACCATTTCGGTCAGCAAGCTGATCCTGCCCAATATCTCGATCCCGATCTTCATCGACGGCACCGACGTCGGCATCGCCTTTCCCATCCCGGAGGACAGCCTGTCCTTCGGCCCGCTCACCGTCTCCGAGCCGACGCTGGAGATCGGCATGGGCGAGGATGGCTTTTTCATCGCGGGCGGAGCGACGGTCACCGTGGACCAGCTCGGCTCCGGCCGGATCGAGGCGCGCGGTACCAACGACAACGTGGTGCTGAGCGGTGATTTCGCGCTGACCATGGATTTCCTCGACGAGGCCGAGGTCAGCCTGAGTTACTCGGTGGCCGAGAACCAATTAAGCGGGTCGGTCGATGCGAGCGTGGAGACCGACCGCCTGCCCGGTGTCACCGGCGGCTCGGTCCACGTCGAGTTTACCAACGACACCATCGGCGTGAGCGGCACCATCGACCTCGCCCCGCCGATGGAAGGGGGTAGCCTGACCGTCTCCTACCTGCCCGAAACCGGGCTCACGATCGGCGCCGACAACCTGCCGTTGCCTGCCGACCAGGTGCCGGGGATCTCGTCGGCGACCGTGTCGATCTCGGCCAATCGCGCGCCCGACACCGGTCAGTGGCACGTCTCGGGATCCGGATCGGCCGACATCGAGACGACAGGCGTCACCGGCAGCATCAAGGTCAGCTACGACGACGGCGCCTTTCTCATCTCCGGCACCGGCGAGGTCGCCATCGGGCAGGCCACGGGCGAGGTCTCCCTGACCGTGACCAACATGCCGCTCGACGAGGAAGGCAACCCGGTTGAAGGCGAGATCGCCGACAGCTTCAGCATCTGGGGCCGCGGGTCCGTCACCATCGAGTTGGGCGAGATCCTGACCGGCACGGCGGGTATCGAGTACACGCCCGACGGTCGGGTGATCATCTCCGGCGAAATCGCCCTGCCCAGCAGCTTCGAGGTCTTCGAGCGCGAGGACTTCAGCCGCCGTCTCCTGAGCCTGGAGACGCCCGATTTCCCGATCTGGGGCGTGTCCATCGCGGGCGTGGGCTTCGGCATCTTCGCCTCGGCGGACGGCTACGTGGATCTGGAAGCGTGGATCGGCCCGGCCACCATCGAGGATGCCCGGATCGGAGCGACAATGGACCTCGAACACCCGGAGGACCTGAGCGTGACCGGCGGCGCGCGCTTCGTGGTGCCGGCCTATGGCGGGCTCAAGCTCGGGCTTGGCGGCAACATCTATGCACGCGCCGCCGTGGCCTACGCGCGAGGTCGCGTGGGCATTACCGGCGAGCTGGGCCTGGAGGTCGGTGGGGGTATCGATATCGGCGTCGACTGGAACCGGCAGGATGGGCTGTCGCTCGACGCCTCCGCCCGTGTCGAGGCCAGCCCCAAATTCCGCATCGGGCTCGAGGCGTCGGTCTCGGCAGGGGTCAACCTCGGCCTCACCTCGGTCGACCGGGAACTGGGCAGCTGGGACACCACGCTGGGTGAGTTCGGCCCCGACATGACGCTGGGTGTTCGGATGCCCGCCCGCTGGAGCGAGGCCAACGGGCTGGAAATGAGCCTCGACGATATCGAGGTGCAGCGCCCCTCGATCAACGCCCGCGACATTCTCGACTCCGCGTTCGACAGCGTGGTCTGACCGGCCGACCCTGCGTTACCCGCTCGGGACGCATCGGAGCACAGATGGGCCCTGCCGACCGCCGAACGCGATCACCGCATCCTCGGTTCGGGATCCTGTCGGAACTGCGGCCTTCATGCGCGATGTCGGAACGCGGCGGTCGTGGCGCCCGGTCATCCTCTGCCTCGGTCGCGATCTGGCGAAGTGAAACGCCTCTGCCCTGCTCCTCTTCCGGCATGTCGGGCAATTCGGTCTCCGCTTTCTCGCGCGCCGATTTCTCGGCAAGAAGCGCCTTTACGAGAGGACCAATGTCGCGGAAGGATCCGCCCCCGATCGTCTCGCGGATGTTCGCGTTGGTGATACGAACTCCGTTCTTTTCGAGTTCCGTGGCGGCTGCGCGCACCTTCTTCTCGAACGCGGCGTTGGTCTTTTGGTTCTTCGTCGCCATGTTTTGGTTGCTTCCTTGGTAAGGTAAGCGCCGGTATTACCGTTATCTGACCGAGACCGCGCGGCGCATCACTCATGCTGGATTGTCGAGTTGCGCAGCGCAAACTTTGCCGCCGAGGTCAGTTCTCATGAGTTATCAGGCGCCTATCGGGCTGGTGGCGATCAATACCGAACCCATGGCAACCAATCAGGGTTTCAAGAGACTTGTCCCCGACCGGACGAGGGTATTCGAGGGGTATCTATACCACTGGCTCGCCGCAAATACGGCCTATCTCCAGTCGCTCGGCAACGGCGCGACCTTCAAGGAAGTGTCGAAGTCGGTTGTCCAAAGAATCAAAATCCCCCTCCCGCCCCTCGACGAGCAACGGCGGATTGCGGGGATACTGGATGCGACCGACGCCCTGCGCCGCCGCGAGGCTCTCGCCCTGCTCGACACCCTCCCGGGCGCGATCTTCGCGGAGATGTTCGGGGCCCTCACGACTTCGGACCGCTTCCCACGAGGTCCACTAAGCAATCTCATCACGGGGCTCGATACCGGCAAGAACCTCGCTCCAGCTTCGGACCAGGAAGGAATGCGGCATCGGGTTCTCAAGGTCAGCGCGGTCACCAAAGGCGAATTCATAGAGACGGAGTCGAAGCCACTCCCGGCCGACTACTCGCCGCCGGCGTGCCATTTTGTGAAGCCTGGCGATCTTCTGTTCAGCCGAGCAAATACTTCGGCGTTGATTGGCGCGACCGCAATGGTGGAGAACGTCTCCGACAATATCGTTCTGCCAGACAAAATATGGCGATTCCTTCTCGACGAAGAAAAGGTTGAACCGATTTTCTTGCATTACCTGCCTACGTCGCCACCGGCCACGGCGTGTGGGGGATTCTGGGCGCCCCCGCGACCGGCGAGGCGATGGCCGAACTGATCGTGCGCGGGGCTGCGTCTCTCGACTTGTCGCCCTTAGACCCCGGGCGTTTGCCGCCGGCACGGCGCGCGTCCGGGCAAGACCGGATCGCCGCAAGACGCACGCTTGGTCGGCACGGCGCGGCCTCGGTGCGCAGGTGAGGGGAATGGACCATAGCCCGGGCAAGGGAAACCTCGCATCCGTCGCTTCAGCGGAGGCCATCGAGGTCCGCACGCTGCACTTCGCGGATGACGGCACGGTGCCGAACAATCCCGATCTGCCGGCGGTCGTCCTCTGCGGAGCGCTCGGCGAGGGAGCGGCGCCCGATGCCGTGCGCGGCCGGCTCGAGGCGAACGGCTGGGGAGGCACATGGGTGTGGCAGGTGTTTGCCTACCATCACTACCATCCGGATGCGCACGAAGCCCTGGCGGTGGCGAGCGGCCGCGCCGAATTGATGCTGGGCGGGCCGGAGGGACAGTGCGTGTCCGTGCGCGCGGGCGATGTCCTCGTGTTGCCCGCAGGCACCGGGCATTGCCAGATCGAAGCGAGTGCGAACTTCCAGGTATGCGGCGCCTATCCGGCGGGGCAGGAGCGATACGAGACGCTGCGAGCCGAGCATCCGCACGACAGCGCCGTGCTGGAGCGCATCCGCGCCGTGCCCCTCCCCCGCGCCGACGATTTTTTCATCCTCGGGAAACGACGCTCTTTTGATCTTCAGCACGACGATGATCCTTTACTTGGCGCGTATGGTCCTGACGGTGGTCCGGGTGGTCAAAAGCCGGTATTGCGGCTTACCCCGCCGTCGGCGACGATGGTCTGGCCAGTGACGTAGCCGGCATCATCGGACAGCAGAAAGGCGACGGTGCCCGCGATCTCGGCGACGCCGCCATACCGGCCCGCGGGAACCATATCGATCCAGTCTTCGGGAAAATCGGCCGCCGCGTTCTCCATCATGCCGGGCGCGACACAGTTGACACAGATATCCCTCTGGCCCAACTTCGACGTTCGGCCGAGACGCTCCTTGCCACCGCTCGAGTGCTGTCTCGGGGTGAGTCCGACCCAGGCCGCAAAATCCCGGCCCTTCGAGAAGGTCTCCATCGGTGGCGCGAAAGTGGTGATCGCCGCAGCTGTGATTGGCCCAATGCCCGGAATCGTCGTCAGCCGCCTCGCAGTATCGTCGGTGCCTGCACGTCTGCGCAGTTCAGTATCCAATCCCTTGATCTTCTCGCTAAGATCTTCGATCTGTTTCAGGAGTAAGCGCGCCAGATCTTGCACCACCGCAGGTAAAATGCCGTCGTCCCCGTCGACGATTGCGGCAAGGCGATCGACATGAGCAGGACCGGCAGGAGCGACAATGCCCTGCTCGGCCAGATGAGCCCGAAGGGCATTTATCGTTTGGGTGCGCTGTCTAACCAACAGGTCGCGGGTGCGATACGCCATTGCCGCCGCTGCTGCGCTTCGCTCTTCACTGCAACAAACCGCATGGTCGGACGGGACGCTGCCTCGGCGATTGCTTCAGCATCGGTCATGTCGTTTTTCTGACGTTTCACGAAAGGCTTAACGTATGCAGGCGGGATGAGCCGGATCTCATGACCGAGATCACCGATTGACCTGCCCCAGTGGTGGGCGCTCGCGCAGGCCTCCATCGCCACCACGCACGGCGGCTGGTCACTCAAAAACGTCAGTAGCTGCGCACGCGACAGCTTGCGCCGGAATACAACCGACCCGTCCGCGCCGGCGCCATGCGCCTGAAATCCGTTTTTTTTGCCAGATCCAGGCCGATGATGCTAACCTCATTCATGGACGCTCTCCTCATAGCAGCGTTTCAATACCCGCTACCTTGGCACATTTCGATGCTGCCGGGGGGCGTCCACCCCATCGGATACGCGTGTTTGCGTCACGCATGACAAAAATAGGACAAGGCGAAGATGACGGCTGAGATTAAGCGCAGGGGCGTGACGCTGGTGCTGCTATGGGAGGAATATCGCGCGGCGCATCCCGACGGCTATGGCTACACTTGGTTCTGCGAGCGCTGTCCGGTATTCTTGAAATCCGCACGCGCAAAGTGAGTGGGGCGGCCTCGGACTCTGGTTCCGGTCCGGCGGCCTGTTCAGGGCGCTTGACGCACAGCAAGAGGTGGATCTTCGTGATGTTGGCCTTTCGCATTGAACTGGCCAGTGGGCCATAATGCCGGATGCGGTGGAACCCGGCGGACAAGACATGGATCAGGAAGCGACGGATGAGCATGCCGAAGTTTCCGGCGTCGCGCACATGTCCGAGCGGCGAAGCGGTAGCGAATGTACGCGATCCGACAGTACAGCCATTTGCACAAACCTCCAATCAAGATCCGCATCATAACGGCGAGACGTCCAGCGCCACCAAGCCGCTTTCCAATACGTACGATGGCCTCTATTCCGGACCAACCCTGTCCTCGATTGATGAAAAGCCAGGTTTCGGGATCACCGTAAGCGCCAGCTGGGCCCCACGGGCTTTTCAGCTTGACGTCTGGAAGTTCCAAGGGAGGAGTTCGTCGATCCGGTTTTTCGGATGGCCGGC
>NZ_JBAPKY010000034.1:0-46103 GCF_037083785.1 Roseovarius sp. D22-M7 | reverse complement strand
GGCGGCTCGGCCGAGGAAGACGCGGCGCAGTTCCTCAAAGACGAGGCGAAAAAGGGCCGCAAGAAGCCCGTCGCGGGCTTCATCGCCGGGCGCACCGCCCCCCCGGGCCGCCGCATGGGCCACGCGGGCGCCATCGTGGCGGGCGGCAAGGGCGGCGCCGACGACAAGATCGAGGCCATGAAATCCGCCGGCATCACCGTCGCCGACAGCCCCGCCGGCCTCGGCGAAGCCGTCCTCAAGGCCATCGGCTGACAACGCCCCCGCCAGGGCCGGGAACCCACCCGGCCCGGCCCCCAGACAGGGTTCATCCCGCGACCGAGGTACCAGACATGACCGACCAATCCGCCAACGACCAGTTCCACGCCTCGAGCTTCATGCAGGGCGCGAATGCCGAGTATCTCGAACAGCTCTACGCGCGCTACGCCACCGATCCGGGCGCCGTGGACGAGGCGTGGCAGCGGTTCTTCGACCAGCTGGGCGATGGCGACGAGGATGTGCGGCGCGAGGCCGCGGGCCCCTCCTGGGCGCGCGCCGACTGGCCGCCGCAGCCCAATGACGACCTGACCGCGGCGCTGACCGGCGAATGGGCGGCCGGTCCCGAGATCAAGGATGCCGGCAAGAAGATCGCCGCGAAGGCCTCGGAAAAGGGCGTCAGCGTGAGCGACGAGGACGTCAAGCGCGCGGTGCTCGATTCGGTGCGCGCGCTGATGCTGATCCGCGCCTACCGTATCCGCGGCCACCTCATCGCCGAGCTCGACCCGCTGGGCCTGCGCGATCACGGCCACCGCCCCGAGCTCGATCCAAAATCCTACGGGTTCACCGAGCAGGACATGGACCGGCCGATCTTCATCGACAACGTGCTGGGCCTGCAGCTTGCCTCGCTGCGCGAGATCCTGGCGATCGTCAAGCGCACCTATTGCGGCACCTTCGCGCTGCAATACATGCATATCTCGGACCCCGAGCAGGCCGCCTGGCTGAAGGAGCGGATCGAGGGCTACGACAAGGAGATCAGCTTTACCCAGAAGGGCCGCAAGGCGATCCTCAACAAGCTGGTCGAGGCCGAGGGCTTCGAGAAATACCTGCACGTGAAATACATGGGCACCAAGCGTTTCGGTCTCGACGGCGCCGAAAGCGTGGTCCCGGCGATGGAGCAGATCATCAAGCGCGGGGGCAATCTCGGCGTCGAGGAGGTGGTCATCGGCATGCCGCATCGCGGCCGGCTGTCGGTGCTGGCCAACGTGATGGGCAAGCCCTACCGCGCCATCTTCCACGAGTTCCAGGGCGGCAGCTTCAAGCCCGACGAGGTCGAGGGCTCGGGCGACGTGAAATACCATCTCGGGGCGTCCTCGGACCGCGAGTTCGACGGCAACACCGTGCACCTGTCGCTGACCGCCAATCCCAGCCACCTCGAGGCGGTGAACCCGGTGGTGATCGGCAAGGTCCGCGCCAAGCAGGACCAGAAGACCGACGCCGACCGCATCAAGGTGCTGTCGGTGCTGCTGCACGGCGACGCGGCCTTCGCCGGCCAGGGCGTGGTGGCCGAATGTTTCGGCCTGTCCGGCCTCAAGGGACACCGCACCGGCGGCACCATCCATATCGTGGTCAACAATCAGATCGGCTTCACCACCGCGCCGCATTTCTCGCGCTCGTCGCCCTATCCCACGGATATCGCGCTGATGGTCGAGGCGCCGATCTTTCACGTCAACGGCGACGATCCGGAGGCCGTGGTGCATGCCGCCAAGGTGGCCACCGAATTCCGCCAGAAGTTCCACAAGGACGTGGTGCTCGACGTCATCTGCTACCGCCGCTTCGGCCATAACGAGGGGGACGAGCCGATGTTCACCAACCCCCTGATGTACAAGAAGATCAAGCAGCAGAAGACGACGCTGGCGCTTTACACCGAACGGCTGGTGCGCGACGGGCTGATCCCCGAGGGCGAGATCGAGGACATGAAGGCGCAGTTCCAGTCCTATCTCGCCGACGAGTTCGAGGCCGGCAAGGATTACCGCCCCAACAAGGCCGACTGGCTGGACGGGCGCTGGTCGCATCTCGACCGCAAGGACGAGGATTACCAGCGCGGCGAAACCGCGATCAAGCCCGAGACCTTCCAGGAGATCGGCCGCGCCCTGAGCACCCCGCCCGAGAACTTCGCGCTGCACAAGACCGTCGGCCGGCTGCTAGATGCCAAGGGCGAGATGTTCAGCTCCGGCACCGGCTTCGACTGGGCCACCGCCGAGGCGCTGGCCTTCGGATCCCTGCAGCTCGAAGGCTACCCGGTGCGCCTGTCCGGGCAGGACAGCGCGCGCGGCACCTTCAGCCAGCGACACTCGGCGCTGATCGACCAGAACACCGAGGACCGGTATTACCCCCTCAACCATATCCGCGAGGGGCAGGCGCAATACGAGGTCATCGACTCGATGCTCTCGGAATATGCGGTGCTCGGGTTCGAATATGGCTATTCGCTGGCCGAACCCAACGCGCTGACGCTGTGGGAGGCGCAGTTCGGCGATTTCGCCAACGGCGCGCAGATCATGTTCGACCAGTTCGTCAGCTCCGGCGAATCGAAATGGCTGCGCATGTCCGGCCTCGTCTGCCTGCTGCCGCATGGCTACGAGGGGCAGGGCCCCGAACACTCCTCGGCCCGGCTGGAACGGTTCCTGACCATGTGCGGTGGCGACAACTGGATCGTGGCCAATTGCACGACGCCGGCCAACTACTTCCACATCCTGCGCCGGCAGCTGCACCGCACCTTCCGCAAGCCGCTGATCCTGATGACCCCGAAATCGCTCTTGCGTCACAAGATGGCCGTCTCGCGGACCGAGGATTTCGTCACCGGGTCGTCCTTCCACCGGGTGCTGTGGGACGATGCGCAATACGGCAATTCCGAGACGGAACTGGTGCCCGACGACAAGATCCGCCGCGTCGTGATGTGTTCCGGCAAGGTCTATTACGATCTGCTGGAACAGCGCGACGCGCGCGGCATCGACGATGTCTACCTGATGCGGATAGAGCAGTTCTATCCCTTCCCGGCGATGTCGATGGTCAAGGAGCTGGAACGCTTCAAGGGCGCCGACATGGTCTGGTGCCAGGAAGAGCCCAAGAACCAGGGTCCCTGGGCGTTCATAGAGCCCAATCTCGAATGGGTGCTCACCCGCATCAAGGCGCAGCAGCGGCGCCCCTCCTATGCCGGCCGCCCCGCCGCCGCCTCGCCCGCCACCGGGCTGGCACGGCAACACAAGGCACAACAAGAGGCGCTGGTCGATGCCGCGCTGACCATCGAAGGGAATTGAGCGATGAGTACCGAAGTCCGCGTGCCCACCTTGGGCGAATCCGTCTCCGAGGCGACCGTCGCCACCTGGTTCAAGAAACCCGGCGATGCCGTCGAGGCCGACGAGATGCTGTGCGAACTGGAAACCGACAAGGTGACGGTCGAGGTGCCCAGCCCCGCCGCGGGCACCCTCGACGAGATCGTCGCGGCCGAGGGCGAGACGGTGGGCGTCGACGCCCTGCTCGCGATGCTGGCCGACGGCGCGTCGAAACCCGCCTCGGGCGGCAAGGGCAAACCCGACGCGGCCCCGGCCAAATCCGCGCCCAAATCCAGCGGCGACAGTGGTGACGGTGGTGACGGCGGCGGTGACAGCATCGACGTCATGGTGCCCACCTTGGGCGAAAGCGTGTCAGAGGCCACCGTCTCGACCTGGTTCAAGGCGGTGGGCGACGCCGTCGAGGCCGACGAGATGCTGTGCGAGCTGGAAACCGACAAGGTCTCGGTCGAGGTGCCCAGCCCGGCCTCCGGCACGCTCACCGAGATCCTCGCGAACGAGGGCGACACGGTGCAGGCCGGCGGCAAGCTGGCGCTGATGTCGTCTGGCGCGGGTGGCGGCGCCGCCAAGCCCAGCAAGCCCGCGGAAGAATCCGAACCCGACCCGGCCCCCGCAGAACAGTCCGGCCGTGATGTCGAGGACGCGCCCTCGGCGAAAAAGGCGATGGCCGAAAAGGGCGTCACCCGCGACCAGGTCCAGGGGTCCGGCCGCGACGGCCGGGTGATGAAGGAAGACGTCGCCAAATCCGGCAACGCGCCCCAGGCCCCGGCCGCCGAGGCCCCGAAACCGGCCCCCGCCCCGCGCGCGCCGGCCCCGGCCGAGGACGCATCGCGCGAGGAACGCGTGAAGATGACGCGCCTGCGCCAGACCATCGCCAAGCGCCTCAAGGACAGCCAGAACACCGCCGCCATGCTCACCACCTATAACGAGGTGGACATGACCGCGGTCATGGACCTGCGCAACGAGTACAAGGCCGAGTTCGAGAAGAAGCACGGCGTCAAGCTCGGCTTCATGTCGTTCTTCACCAAGGCCTGCTGCCACGCCCTCAAGGAGGTCCCCGAGGTCAACGCAGAGATCGACGGCGCCGATATCGTCTACAAGAACTTCGTGCATATGGGCATCGCCGCCGGAACGCCCACCGGCCTGGTGGTGCCGGTCATCCGCGACGTGGATTCCATGGGCTTCGCCGCCATCGAAAAGGCCATCGGGGAAAAGGGCGCGCGCGCCCGCGACAACAAGCTCACCATGGCCGAGATGCAGGGCGGCACCTTCACCATCTCCAACGGCGGCGTCTACGGCTCGCTGATGTCCTCGCCGATCCTCAACCCGCCGCAATCGGGCATATTGGGCATGCACAAGATCCAGCAACGCCCCATGGTGGTGAACGGAGAGATCAAGGCGCGTCCCATGATGTACCTTGCGCTGAGCTACGACCACCGCATCGTCGATGGCAAGGGCGCCGTGACCTTCCTCGTCCGCGTCAAGGAAGCGCTGGAGGACCCGCGCCGGTTGTTGATGGATTTGTGATGCCGACTATAGTCGCAATTCGGCATCAATACGCTGCGTTACCTGATGAAGTAAGGGCACATCTTTCCAGACTTGAGCCCTTACTTGCTGATGGTGAACTTTCACTTTCACTTGCTTACCTTTTCTTAGTTATTGAGCAAGGTCGCTACAGATCAATGAAGTGCATTTTTGTTCGGCAACTAAAATGCATGACATCGGTTGTAGATGAGCTTTTGATGGAACGCGCCTTCTCACGGAAGTCCTTCCGGGCTGCAATCAAGTCTCTTATCGGCACTGATCTCACCAGGGGTAGGTACCAAGCATTGCAACGAGCCGAAGCTGTTAGAGATGTAATTTTTCATGGCCGGCCTACATCTGCGGCGGAACGGCGGGAAGCGATAGCTGATTGCCTCACATTTATCGATAGCTTCGGGGCTAAAGTTTTCGAGAAAACTGGGAAAAACCCATTCACTTCCTTGAGAGGTCTAACTTCGCGAATAAAACCCGTGACACGACCGCAATCAATTTGGATTGTCAGGGGTGTTCTGGACGTCAGTGGCGTTGAGACCTTGAAGGAGTGATTTTGATGCCACTCAAACTGGCCGCTCTTCCCGCCCCCCTAGAAAAAGGCGCGTTGTTCAGGCCCTAAGAATAAGAGGATCCACCTTGCTCCATTCCGAACCGCATCTTCTCGCGATCTACGCCCTGCTCGTCGCCGTCACGATCGTCGTGCAGGTGGGGGCCGCCGCCATGACCGTCGGCTTGCCCTACCTGTCCAGCCCGCGCGACGCCCAGAAACCGCTCGGCACCGTGCCCGAAAGGCTGCGCCGGACGGTGGACAATTCGGTCACAGCCCTCGCGCTGGTCGCCCCCGCGGTGCTGCTGATTGAAATCGGCGGTGTCGCGATCCCGCAGACCGTGCTGGCCATGCAGATCTTCGTGGCAGCAAGGATCGCCTTCGCGGTGCTCTACCCGCTGGGCATCCCCTATGCGCGCACGGCGGTCTGGGCCGCAGGGTTCCTCGCGACGCTCTTTCTCTATCTGATCGCGCTGACCGCGCCGCTGAGGTGATCCCGATGTCCCCCGAACTCACCGCCCTCACCCTTGCCGCGCTGCTGCAGGCCCTGCAATTCGCGCTCTTCGCCATCCCCGCGAACCGCGAACTCGGCCCCGGCTACACCATGTCGGCGCGCGACCGCGACCCCTCGCGGCCCCTGTCGGACAAGGCCGCCCGCCTGCAACGCGCACTGAACAACCATTTCGAGGGGCTGATCCTCTTCACCATCGCCTGCGTCGCGATCACGCTCGCCGACAAGTCCAACGCCCTCACCGCCGCCTGTGCCTTCACCTACCTCGGCGCCCGCACGCTCTACGTTCCGGCCTATTACTACGGCCTCAACCCGTGGCGGTCGCTGATCTGGGCGGTGGGCTTTCTCGCCACGCTGCTGATGCTGCTGGCGGCAATCCTCTAGATGCTTCATCTTTCCAGAAATACTCCGGGGGAGTCGCGCCGCAGGCGCGACGGGGGCAGCGCCCCCAGGCACCCGCTCAAAAGAAAGGACATCCCATGGCCTCATACGACGTGATCATCCTCGGCTCCGGCCCCGGCGGCTATGTCTGCGCCATCCGCTGCGCGCAGCTCGGCCTGAAGACCGCCGTGGTGGAGGGGCGCGAGACGCTGGGCGGCACCTGCCTCAACGTGGGCTGCATCCCCTCCAAGGCGCTGCTGCACGCCACCCACCAGCTTCACGAGGCCGAGCACAATTTCGAGAAGATGGGCCTCAAGGGCAAGGCCCCCACCGTCGACTGGAAACAGATGCAGGCCTACAAGGCCGACACCATCGCCCAGAACACCAAGGGCATCGAATACCTCTTCAAGAAGAACAAGATCGACTGGCTCAAGGGCTGGGGCAGCATCCCCGAGGCCGGGAAGGTCAAGGTCGGCGACGACACCCACGAGGCCAAGAACATCGTCATCGCGTCGGGGTCCGACGCGGCCACCGTCCCCGGCGCCGATGTCACAATCGACGAGAAGACCGTGGTCACCTCGACCGGGGCGCTGGAATTGCCGAAGATCCCGAAAACCATGGTGGTGATCGGCGGCGGCGTGATCGGGCTGGAAATGGGCAGCGTCTATGCCCGCCTCGGCACAGAGGTCACGGTGGTCGAGTTCCTCGATGCGATCACCCCCGGCATGGATGCCGAGGTGCAGAAGGGCTTCCAGAAGATCCTCAAGAAACAGGGGCTGAATTTCGTCATGGGCGCCGCCGTCCACACCGTCGAGACGCTCAAGACCAAGGCCAAGGTCCACTACAAGCTGCGCAAGGACGACAGCGAGCATATGCTCGACGCCGACGTGGTCCTCGTCTCGACGGGGCGCAAGCCGGTGACCAAGGGCCTCGGCCTCGACACGCTCGGCGTCGAGCTGACCAAGCGGGGCCAGATCGCCACCGACGATCACTGGCAGACCAGCGTGAAAGGCATCTATGCCATCGGCGACGTCATCGAAGGCCCGATGCTCGCCCACAAGGCCGAGGACGAGGGTATGGCGGTCGCCGAGGTGCTCGCCGGCAAGCATGGCCACGTGAATTACGGCGTGATCCCGGGCGTGATCTACACCCATCCCGAGGTCGCCAATGTCGGCGAGACCGAGGAGAGCCTCAAGGAGGCCGGCCGCGCCTACAAGGTCGGCAAGTTTTCCTTCATGGGCAATGGCCGTGCCAAGGCGAATTTCGCCGCCGACGGTTTCGTCAAGATCCTCGCCGACAAGGACACCGACCGCATCCTCGGCGCGCATATCATCGGTCCGATGGCCGGCGACCTCATCCACGAGATCTGTGTCGCGATGGAATTCGGCGCGTCCGCCGAGGATCTGGCGCTGACCTGCCACGCGCACCCGACCTATTCCGAGGCGGTGCGCGAGGCAGCACTCGCCTGCGGCGACGGCCCGATCCACGCCTGACCGGCGCCGGCCGTTTCAGGCCGTCAGGGTTTGCGCGGCTTGGCCCCCGCCTTGGCGGGCGCCTTGCCCATTCCCGGCTTGCCCGCGCCCGGCTTTCCGGTCCCGGTGCGGCCCGGTTTCTTGGCTGCGCCCGGCGGGGTGAAGCGGCGGGACGTGTCCGAGGCGGCAGCGCTGTGGCGCGGCTTGGCCGACGGTGCGGGCTCTGCGGGTTTCGCCGCGGGTTTCCCTTTCGCCTTGTCGAACGGCTTGCCGGCCGGCTTTTCGCCGGATTTCGGCCCGGCCTTGCCGGCAGGCTTTCCGCCCGGTTTCCTGTCGCGCCCGGCTCCCGGCTTTTTCGGGGCCTCGTCGCGCGCCGGCTTCGCGGGCGTAACCGCGCCGCTCTCGACGGCCTGCGCCATCCGGTCGGGCATTGGTGTGGGTCTGGGCTTGGGGGTCGCCTGTGGGCGGGTCTCCGGCTTTGCTTTCGGGGCCGGGCGCGGGGCCCGCGCGGGCGGTCCTGCGTCCGGTGCAGCGTCGAGCTTGCGCGCGGTGATCCCCTCGTCGAGCTGCCCGTCGGGGCCCAATGCGGCGGTAAAGCCGGACACGGCCGCATCCGACAGCTCCACGAAGGTCTCGCCGGCCTGCACGCGGATCGCGCCGATCGCCGACTTGTCGAGATTGCCCGCCCGGCACAGCAGCGGCAGCAGCCAGCGCGCCTCGGCCCGGTCGTTCGCCCCGACCGACAGCGCAAACCACGTCGCCGGCCCGAAGGGCGTGCGCTCGCGCGGCGGCGGGGCGGCGTCGGGCGCGCTCAGATCCTCGGGCGCGGACACCCGCGCACGGTAAAGCCGCAGATAGGCGGCGGCGATCCGTGCGGGCTCGTATTGCGCCAGCAATTCGGCAGCGAACTCCGCCTCGGCCTCGCTCGGTGCCTCGGACCACACCGGGTCGGCCAGCAGACGCGCGCGGTCCTGCGCGTCGATGTCCTGCGCGGTGGGCGGGGTCGTCCATTCGGCGGTGATGCGCGCGGTCTTCAGCAGGCGTTCGGCCTTCTTGGCGGCTTTTATCGGGACCACAAGAGCCGAGATTCCCTTGCGCCCGGCGCGCCCCGTCCGCCCCGAGCGGTGCAGCAGACCGTCGGCATTCGAGGGCAGTTCGGCATGCACCACGAGATCCAGATTGGGCAAGTCGATGCCGCGCGCCGCCACGTCGGTCGCGACACAGACCTTGGCGCGCCCGTCGCGCATCGCCTGCAGGGCATGCGTGCGCTCGGACTGGCTCAGCTCGCCCGACAGCGACACCACGGCAAAGCCGCGATTGGACAGCCGTGCGGTCAGCCGCGCGACCATGGCGCGGGTATTGGCAAAGACGATGGCGTTCTGCGCATCGTGATAGCGCAGCAGGTTGATCACCGCGGCCTCGGCATCCTGCGGCGCCACGCGCAGCGCCTGGTAGGCGATGTCGGCATGCTGCGCGGCCCCGGTCAGCGTGGTCACGCGTTGTGCGTCGCGCTGGAACTTCTCGGCCAGCTTGGCGATCTGCGCCGGCACGGTGGCCGAGAACATCAGCGTGCGGCGCGCCGCGGGGGCCGCGTCCAGCATGAATTCGAGATCCTCGCGGAACCCGAGATCGAGCATCTCGTCGGCCTCGTCGAGCACCACGGCGCGCAGGCCGGTCATGTCGAGCGCACTGCGATTGATGTGGTCGCACAGCCGTCCGGGCGTGCCCACTACGATATGCGCGCCGCGCTCCAGCGCGCGGCGTTCGTCGCGGGCATCCATGCCGCCCACGCAGGAGACCAGCCGCGCATTCGCCCCGGCGTAAAGCCAGCTCAGCTCGCGCATCACCTGCAGCGCCAGTTCGCGCGTCGGCGCCACGATCAGCGCCAGCGGGGCGCTTGCGGGCGGCAGGGTGCCGCCCTCCATGATCGTGGGCGCGATGGCCAGGCCGAACCCCACCGTCTTGCCCGACCCGGTCTGGGCCGAGACCAGCAGGTCGGCCTGCCCGAGTGCTGCATCGGTCACGGCCTCCTGCACTGGGGTCAGGGTGTCGTAGCCGCGTGCGGCGAGGGCGGAGGAAAGCGTATCGGGGATCATCGGGGAGAACGAGCCTTGAGCATGAGAATTGCGCCATTTCGGCACAGCCGGGGATCCATAACGCCTATCGCCGGTGATGTATATCGCGAATCAGCCCCTCTTGTCCCTGCCGCGGGAATGGGCCAGTTTGGCGCAATTCCTAAATCTCCGCAGGAGCAGATCCGATGCCCGTCAAGAACCGCTTTGCCGAATTGCACGACGACATCACCGCATGGCGCCGCGACATCCACGCCAATCCCGAGATCCTCTACGAGACGCATCGCACCAGCGCGCTGGTCGCCGACAAGCTGAAATCTTTCGGCTGCGACGAGGTGGTGACGGGGATCGGACGTACCGGCGTGGTGGGCGTGATCAACGGCAAGGCGACCGGGTCGGGCAAGGTAATCGGGCTGCGGGCCGACATGGACGCGCTGCCCATCCTTGAAGCGACCGGCGCCCCCTATGCCAGCAAGACCGACGGCGCGATGCATGCCTGCGGCCATGACGGGCACACCGCGATGCTTCTGGGCGCGGCGCAGTACCTTGCCGAGACGCGCAATTTCGACGGCACCGTGGTGGTCATCTTCCAGCCCGCCGAAGAGGGGGGCGCCGGCGCCCGCGAGATGTGCGAGGACGGGCTGATGAAACGCTTCGGCATCCAGGAGGTCTACGGCATGCATAACTGGCCCGGCCGCCCGGTGGGCAGCTTCGCCATCCGGCCCGGTGCGTTCTTCGCCGCCACCGACCAGTTCGATATCGAGGTGACCGGCAAGGGTGGCCATGCCGCCAAACCGCACGAGACGGTGGACCCCACGGTGATGGCCGCGCATCTGGTGACGATCATGCAGACCATCGCCAGCCGCAATGCCGACCCGGTCGACCAGGTGGTGGTGTCGGTGACCTCGTTCCAGACCTCGTCGAACGCCTTCAACGTCATCCCGCAAAGTGTACACCTGAAGGGCACAGTGCGTACCATGAGTACGCAGATGCGCGACCTTGCCGAGGCCCGCATCCGCGCGATCTGCGAGCAGGGCGCGGCCGGTTTCGGCGGTCAGGCGACTGTGACATATCACCGCGGTTACCCTGTGATGGTCAATCACGAGGACCAGACCGGCTTTGCCGCCGAGGTCGCGACCCGCGTCGCGGGGGCCTGCGACGAGGCCCCGCTGGTGATGGGCGGCGAGGATTTCGCCTTCATGCTGGAGGAATGTCCGGGGGCCTATATCCTTGTCGGCAACGGCGACACGGCGATGGTCCACAACCCCGATTACGATTTCAACGACGATGCAATCCCTGCTGGGTGCAGCTGGTGGGCCGAGGTCGTCGAGGCCCGCATGCCCGCCTGAGGCGGTCGGAAAAGACGAGTATTTTCAGAAAGATGAAGCCGGTAAGATATGGCCGGGGCGGGTGTTTGGCCGCCCCGGATATCGGCGTCAGCTCGATGCGACGGGCTGGCAGGTACCGGTGGCGCTGTCGAAGCTCGTGCCCTCGGCGCAGGACATCGCCTGCCGGTCTTTGCCATAGCCGCAGGCGGCCATCGCGAAGGAGGGCATCGCGGCGAGCACGAGAGCGGCAAGTCCGAATTTCATCTTCATGGTCAGTCTCCGGTTGGCTTGTTGGACTTTCAGAATATCACGATTCTCCGAAGACCCGCGCGAAAATCGTGTCCACATGCTTGGTGTGGTAGCCCAAGTCGAATTTTTCATCGATCTGCGCCGGGCTGAGCGCCGCGGTGACCTCCGGGTCGGCCAAAAGCTCGGTGCGGAAATCGACGCCCGTCTCCCAGACCTTGAGCGCGTTGCGCTGCACGAGGCGGTAGGCATCCTCGCGGCTGACACCGGCCTGGGTCAGCGCCAGCAGCACCCGCTGGCTCATCACGAGGCCGGGGAAACGGTTCATGTTGGCCAGCATGTTCTCGGGGTAGACGATCAGCTTGTCGATGACGCCGGTCAGCCGCGCCAGCGCGAAATCGAGCGTGACCGTGGCGTCGGGGCCGATATTGCGCTCGACCGAGGAATGCGAGATGTCGCGCTCGTGCCAGAGTGCGACGTTCTCCATCGCCGGGATGACCATCGAGCGGACCATCCGCGCCAGCCCGGTGAGGTTCTCGGTCAGCACCGGGTTCTTCTTGTGCGGCATCGCCGAGGACCCCTTCTGCCCCATCGAGAAGAACTCTGCCGCCTCTAACACTTCGGTGCGCTGCATGTGGCGGATCTCGGTCGCGATGTTCTCGACCGACGAGGCGACGACACCGAGCGTGGCGAAGAACGCCGCGTGCCGGTCGCGCGGGATCACCTGCGTGCTGATCGGTTCCGGCGTCAGCCCGAGCTTTTCGCAGACATGAACCTCGACGCCTGGGTCGACATTGGCGAAGGTGCCGACCGCGCCGGAAATCGCGCCCGTCGCGATCTCGTCGCGCGCGGTGCGCAGGCGCGCGAGGTTGCGATCCATCTCGGCATAAAAGCGCGCGAAGGTCAGGCCCATCGTCGTCGGCTCGGCATGGATGCCGTGGCTGCGCCCGATGCGGATGGTGTCCTTGTGCTCAAACGCGCGGCGTTTCAGCGCGGCCAGAAGCCCCTGGACATCGGCGATCAGGATATCGGCGGCGCGGGTCAGCTGGATGTTGAAACAGGTATCCAGCACGTCGGAACTGGTCATCCCCTGGTGCACGAAGCGCGCCGCGTCGCTGCCCACGTGTTCCGCGAGATGGGTGAGGAAGGCGATCACGTCATGCCGCGTCTCGGCCTCGATCTCGTCGATGCGGGCGACGTCGAACTCGACATCCCTGGCCTTCCACACGGCCTCGGCATTCTCGCGCGGGATCACGCCGAGATCCGCCATCGCGTCGCCGGCATGCGCCTCGATCTCGTACCAGATGCGGAACTTCGTGGCCGGGTCCCAGATGGCGACCATATCGGGGCGGGAATAGCGGGGGATCATGGCGGGGTCCTTGCAGATCAGTGTGGAAACCGTGTTGCGGCGCTTGTAGTCAGTCAGGCAGGGCACGGCAAGACGAGGGGCGAGCGCATTGAGGCCAAGGCGGCTGCAGGATTTCGAGGGCGCGTGGGCCTTTGACCGCGAGGTGCTCGAGCCCGGCGGACGCACCACGCATGTCACCGGGCGCGCCGTCTGGGCCGCGGGTGGCGCCGGGCTGCGCTACACCGAGAGGGGCGAGATGCGGCGGCCGGGCCATCCGCCGATGCGGGTGGAGCGGTCCTATCACTGGGATGCCGATCTGGACGTGTTCTTCGAGGATGGCCGGTTTTTCCACCACGTACCCATGATGGGTGGCGAGACCGCGCATTGGTGCGATCCCGACCAGTATGACGGGTTCTACGATTTTCGCGAATGGCCGGTGTTTTCCGTCACATGGCGGGTGCGCGGCCCCCGCAAGGATTACCGCATGACCACGCGTTACATACCGGAGGGAACATGAGCGCGATCCTGCAACGGTGTCTGCCCTACGACGTGGATGCCATGCGCCCGCTGCCGGGCATCGCGCCGCTCGATCCCGCGACGTGGCTGCACGTGGACGATGCGTTCGGTGCGCAGATGGCCGAGCGCGCGCGGCTGCTGGCCGAGGCCCGCGCCGATGTCATGGCCGTGAGCGATGGCGCGCAGGCGGCGATGGACGAGCTTTTGCAATACGTTCTGGACTGGCTGGGCGCGCATGGCGACGGGTACGAGATCGGCACCGACAGCGTCCTGCGCCCCGACGGGGCAAGGGTGCCGCTAGACCGCGCCGATCCGATGGGCACGCTGGGGCATCTGGTGCAGGAGGATCTCTGCCTGATGGAGCGGCAGGGCGACGAACATGTGCTGACCGCCGCCGTGCTGTGCTTTCCGGCAAGCTGGCGTCTGGCCGACAAGATCGGGCGCCCGCTGACTGCGATCCACGTGCCCGTTCTGGAATACGACGCTGGGCTTGCACGCCGGGTGCAGCGGCTGTTCGACGGGGTACAGTCAGGTCGCCCGCTGTGGCGGGTCAACGCGCTGCATTACGCCGACCCCGACCTGCATCAGCCGCGCTCGCGCCTGCGCCCGACCGAAGGTGCCGATCACCGCTACCTGCGATCCGAGCGGCAATGCGTGCTGCGTCTGCCGCGTACCCGCGCCTGCGTGTTCTCGATCCACACCTACGTGATCGACCGTGTCAGGGACGCGGCGCCAGGGGCTGCGCGGGATTGATAAGCGGCTGCACCGAAAAGGGATAGCCCGCCCCGGGCGTCACCCGCACATGCACCGCATGCATGTTGCGGGCGCCGAACGTCTCCAGCGCCATGACCCCGGGCGCGCTGCGTGGAAAGGGCCGGATCATCTCGAAGCGGTGGCTGTCGCCGTAGGTCAACAGGACCGGCCGCGCGAACGCGCTCGCCTCTTCGGTCAGGACGCGTGCGAAACGGGCAAAGCCCGAATGGCCGAGGAATCCCTCGGCATCCCATGGCGGGCCGAACCCGAATTCGAACATGTCACCGTGAATGGCCAGAACGAGCGCGCGGGCACCCGCCGCGCGGGCCGCGGCGAACCCGGTGCGCAGCCAGGCGCGATTGGCCGCGTCGCGCTCGAAATGCTCCTGAACCGTGGCGGCGTCCCGCGGCGCGAACCCGTTATTCGATCCGACGACATGCGCCGTCACGATCATCACGTCGTTCATCATCAGCCGGACATTTTCAGGATACCCCTCCGCGCCCTGGTGTTCGACCGCGACGGGGTGCGCGCCAAAGCTTTGCGCGGGCGTGTCAAAATAGGTCTCGCGGATATGCGCGAGGCGTTCGCGCGGGTCGTGCCCGCCCGCCGGTGCCCGGTGGCAATCGGTCCATTCGTTGTCGCCCGGGGTATACAGCGTCGGGGCCTCGAACCGGTCGAGATAGGCGCGCTGCTCGGCCAGTCGCCGATCGCTGCAGGGCGAGCCGCCCGACTTGGTGTCGCCGACATGGATCACCAGATCCGGGCCTGCCTCGTTGATCGCCCCGATCAGGCGCTCATAGGGCGGGTAGACCTTTTCGGGCGGGCCATAGGGCATGTCTCCGAGAATGACGATCGAGAACGGTTGCGCCGCACACAGAGAGGCGGCGACACCGAATATGACGATGAGCAGGGGCTTCAGCATGACACGTTCCGGGATCGCGAAATCGCATATCAAGTATCACAGGTGCATGACGGTTTCGTGTCGGCAAAGGGTCATCCGTCGATGCGCGCCGCCATGATCGCGATGGCCTTTTGATACACTGTGGCGGCGTTCCACTCCTCGATCACCGCGAAATTGGGCTCGCCTTCGCGGTAGCCCCTGCCGGTTTGCCAGCCCTTCGCGCGCAGGTAATTGGCGGTCGAGGCGAGGGCATCGGTCAGGTTGTAGAGATCGACGCGCCCGTCGCCATTGCCGTCCACGCCGTAGCGCAGCGCGTTGCCGGGCAGGAACTGGGTATGCCCAAGCTCGCCATGGCGCGCGCCCTCGGTCCGGCCGGTGATGCTGCCGCGATCCACCAGCTTGAGCGCGCCGATGGCATGCGGGCGGAAGAAATCCGACCGGCGGCAATCATAGGTCAGCGTGACGATGGCCGAGACCACGGCCGTGTCGCCCATGAACCGACCGAACCCGGTTTCCATGCCGTGGATCGCGATCAGGATGCCCGCTGGCACGCCGTAGTTTCGCTCCAGCGCGTCGTAGAAGGCCGCGTCGCGCGCGCGCCGCTGGCGGCCCTGCCTGACGATGGTGTCGGCGCCGCGGATCTCCATGAATTTCTCGAGGCTGTAGCGAAAGCTCTTCTGGTTGCGATCCGCAGAGATCGTGCGGCGCGAATAGCCCGCGGCGCGCAGCACCTCCTGACCCCGCGTGCCGACGCCCGCAGCCGCGGCCTCGGTCGCGAAGTCGCGCTTCCAAGCCTCGAACCCGGCGGCGGTATCGCCGCATTGCGCCGCGAGGACCGGCGCCGCGCCGATCAAGAGGCCAAGCGCAAGGCCGAGGCCATGTGCGCTGTTGCGAAGGCTGCGAATGGTCAACATGCGCCATCTCCCTGAACTGGTTCCGGCGCAGCCTAGCGTGGTTTTCCGCCGGCCGCAAAGCGGGATCTGCGCATTGCCGATCCGCGGCGGACACCGGGGCCGGACAACAAGAAAGGCACCCCGCGCGGGGGTGCCCTTGGTCACGTCAAGTCAGGCGGTCGGGTCTCAGCAGCTGTAATAGAGCAGGAACTCGACCGGGTGCGGCGTGTGCTCGTAAAGCTCGATCTCTTCCATCTTAAGCTCCATGTAGCCTTCGATCTGGTCCTTGGTGAACACGTCACCGGCCAGCAGGAACTCGTGATCGGCGGCCAGCGCGCCCACGGCTTCGCGCAAGCTGCCGCAGACCGTCGGGATGCCTTCCAATTCTTCGGCGGGCAGATCGTAGAGGTTCTTGTCCATCGCCTCGCCCGGATCGATCTTGGACTTGATGCCGTCGATCCCGGCCATCAACAGCGCGGCAAAACATAGGTAGGGGTTGGCCGAGGGATCCGGGAAGCGCGCCTCGACGCGCTTGGCCTTGGGGTTCTCGGTCCACGGAATGCGCACGCAGCCCGAGCGGTTGCGCGCCGAATAGGCCCGCAGCACCGGCGCCTCAAACCCCGGGATCAGCCGCTTGTAGCTGTTGGTCGAGGGGTTGGTGAAGGCGTTGAGCGTCTTGGCGTGCTTGAGGATGCCGCCGATGAACCACAGCGCCTCTTGGCTGAGATCGGCGTACTTGTCGCCGGCGAACAGCGGCTTGTTGTCCTTCCAGATCGACATGTTGACATGCATGCCGGTGCCGTTGTCGCCGTAAAGCGGCTTGGGCATGAAGGTCGCGGTCTTGCCGTAGGCCTGCGCCACGTTGTGGATCACGTACTTGTACTTCTGCAGTTCGTCGGCCTGCTTGGTCAGGCTGCCGAAGATCAGGCCAAGCTCGTGCTGGCAGGACGCGACCTCGTGATGGTGCTTGTCCACGTTCATGCCGAGGCGCTTCATCGTCGACAGCATCTCGGACCGGATGTCCTGGCCGTCATCGATCGGGTTGACAGGGAAATAGCCGCCCTTGACGCCGGGGCGGTGGCCGGTATTGCCCATCTCGTACTCGGTATCGGTGTTCCACGATCCGTCCATCGCGTCGAGCTCGTAGCCCACCTTGTTGATCTTGTTGCTGACGCGGACGTCGTCGAACAGGAAGAATTCGGCCTCGGGGCCCCAATAGGACACGTCGCCGACGCCCGAGGATTTGAGATACGCCTCGGCCTTCTCGGCGGTGCCGCGCGGATCGCGGGTATAGGGCTCGCCGGTATCGGGCTCGACAACCGAGCAATGCAGGCACAGCGTCTTCTCGGCATAGAACGGATCGACATAGGAACTGCCATAGGCGGGCATCAGCTTCATGTCCGAGGCCTCGATGGATTTCCAGCCCTGGATCGACGAGCCGTCGAACATGAACCCCTCTTCGAGAAAGTCGTCGTCGACCTGGTCGGCCATGACCGTCACGTGCTGCAGTTTGCCGCGCGGATCGGTGAACCGGATATCGACATATTCGATATCCTCGTCCTTGATCTGCTTGAGAATCGCGTCCTTGCTCATTCTCTGTCCTTTTCTTTCTTGTAAGTGGTGTTAAAGCGCGTCCGGCCCATGTTCGCCGGTGCGGATGCGGATGGCCTGCTCGACCGGGCTGACGAAGATCTTGCCGTCGCCGATCTTGTCGGTCTTCGCGGCATCCACGATCGCCGCGATGGCCGCGTCAACCTGATCGTCGTCGAGCACGACGTCGATCTTCACCTTGGGCAGGAAATCGACCACGTATTCGGCACCGCGATAGAGTTCCGTGTGACCCTTCTGGCGCCCGAACCCCTTGACCTCGATGACCGAGAGGCCCTGAATGCCGGCATCCTGCAACGCTTCCTTCACCTCGTCGAGCTTGAAAGGCTTGATGATCGCTTCGATCTTTTTCATGGGCGCGGGCCTCCTCGGTGCGGGTTTGACTCGGGCAGACCACTTCTCAGTCGTGGGCTCAATCGGTTAGCCTTGATGGCGGAAGTTTTTGCACGAGGCATGGCCTGGTGTGATTACTAAATGTGCAACAAGCCGCAAATGGCGGCAGTTTTTAAACGCGAAGGGGAAGAGCATGGACGAGCTTCTGACATCCGCGCAAATGCGCGACGTCGAGGGCGCGGCCATCGAGTCGGGCGCGGTCACCGGTCTCGACCTGATGGAGCGCGCCGGTAACGCCTGCGTCGACGCGATCCTCGCGCAGTGGCCTGATCTGGCCGAGACTCCGCCGCGGGCCACGGTGCTGTGCGGGCCGGGCAACAATGGCGGCGACGGTTTCGTCATCGCCCGGCTGCTCGCCCGGAAGGGGTGGCAGGTGTCAGTCTTCTGCCTTGGCGATCCGCAAAAGCTGCCTCCCGACGCGCATGCCAATTACAAGCGTTGGCTCGAGATAGGCGAGACCGCGCCGCTCGAGGCCGCGCGCGACGCGGATCCCGGCGCGCTGCTGGTCGATGCGCTGTTCGGGACCGGGCTGACCCGGCCGCTCGAAGGGTTGCTGCGCGATCTTACCGCCAAGCCCGCCGCGCGCGTGGTGGCGGTGGACATCCCCTCGGGGCTTTGCGCTGATAGCGGGCGTGTGCTCGGTGCGGCGATGCGCGCCGATCTCACGGTGACGTTCCACGCCGCCAAGCCGGGGCATTACCTCGCCGACGGCCCGGCGCAATGCGGCTGCCTCGTGACCGGCGATATCGGGCTGTCGCATGACCCGGGCGACGATGTGCTGCGGCTTTGCCGCGCTACCGACACCGCGCGGCTGCGCAAATCGGCCGGCGGGCACAAGTATTCCCACGGGCATGCGCTGGTGCTGACGGGGGGCGCGGGGCGCACCGGGGCGGCGCGGCTCGCGGCGCGGGCCGCGTTGCGCATCGGTGCGGGGCTGGTGACGCTCGGTGTGCCCGGCGCCGCGCAGCAAGAGGTCGCGAGCTCGATCACCGCGTTGATGCTGGCCCGTGTCGATGATGCAGAAGCGCTTGCCGATCTGCTGGCCGATCCGCGCCTCACCGCGCTATGCCTTGGCCCGGGGCTGGGCGCGGCTCGGGCGCGCGCGCTCGTGCCGGCGGCGCTGTGTGCGGGTCACGGCCCCGGCGTCGTACTGGATGCCGATGCGCTGACGGCGTACGCGGACGCGCCGGACGCGCTGTTTGACCAGCTTCACGCGGGCTGCGTGCTGACGCCGCATCTGGGCGAGTTTGCGCGGCTGTTCCCCGATCTGGCCGAGCGGTTGCGCGCCACGCCGACCAGCGGCCCCGCCTGGTCCCGCGTCGACGCGGCGCGCATGGCGGCGCAGCGCGCGGGCTGCGTGGTGCTGTTGAAGGGGTCGGATACGGTGATCGCATCACCAAACGGGCAGTGCAGCCTGTCTGCGGCAGCCTACGCGCGGGCGGCGCCACAACTGGCGACCGCCGGGTCGGGCGACGTGCTGGCGGGATTCATCACCGGGCTTCTGGCGCGCGGGTTTGCCCCCGCGCAGGCGGCAGAGATCGCGGCGCAGCTGCATGTCGACTGCGCGCTCTCGTTCGGTCCCGGCCTCATCGCCGAGGATCTGCCCGAGGAAGTGCCGAAGGTCCTGCGCCGCGCCTGAGCCCCGCCTCACTCGCGCCAGTCGAAGAAGCCCTCGCCGGCCTGCGCCAGCAGTTTGGCGGCCATCACGCGGCCAAGTTCCGGCCCGTCCGCGATGGCGACGGATTGATCGTCGCTCAGGCATTCGCTGCCATCGGGGCGCAGGATCTCGCCGCGCAGGCGCAGCGTGCCGCCCGACAGTTCTGCCAGCCCGGCGATCGGGGTCTCGCAGGACCCGTCCAGCGCGGCGAGGAACGCGCGCTCGGCCGCCAGTTGCTGGCCGGTGGTCTTGTCGTGCAGCGCGCTCAGCATCTCGGCGGCGTGGTGATCGTCGATGCGGCGCTCGATCCCGATGGCGCCCTGGGCGATCGCCGGCAGCATGATGTCGGGTTCCATCGCCGCGGTCGCGATATCGGCGCGGTCCAGCCGGTTCAGCCCCGCCATCGCGAGGAACGTGCAGGCCGCCACACCATCGTCGAGCTTGCGCAGACGGGTCTGGACGTTGCCGCGAAACTCCACCACCTCCAGGTGCGGATAGGCCACCAGGACCTGTGCGCGCCGGCGCAGGCTCGAGGTGCCCACCTTGGCGCCCGCGGGCAACTCGGTCAGCGAGGCGACAGTCGGCGCCACGAAGGCGTCGCGGCAATCCTCGCGCGGCAGGTAGGTGTCCAGCGTCAACCCCTCGGGCTGCAACACCGGCATGTCCTTCATCGAATGCACGGCGATGTCGATCTCGCCCTGCACCAGCGCCTCCTCGATCTCGCGGGTAAACAGGCCCTTGCCGCCGATCTCCTTCAAGGGTCGGTCGATGACACGGTCGCCGGTGGTTTTTATGACCCTGATCGCGAAGGCGTCTTCGGGCAGATCGAAGGCACGGCACAGCCTGTCGCGCGTCTCGTGCGCCTGCGCGAGGGCCAGCGGAGAGCCGCGCGTGCCGATTTTCAGCGGTTTGGTCGGGGTGGGCAGGTCAAGTGTCATGACGCCGGTTTAGACGGCCCCGGCGGGGCTGACAAGCGGCGCGATGCTTGACAATGCGCACACCGGACGCGACGAGGTTGAAAACGGAGGATTCCATGCCGCACCAAAAGACCATTCTGCGCGCCCTCGCCGGCGAGACGCTGCCCACGCCGCCGATCTGGATGATGCGGCAGGCCGGGCGTTACCTGCCCGAATACAAGGCGACCCGCGCCAAGGCCGGCGATTTCCTGTCGTTGTGCTACAACAGCGATCTCGCGACCGAGGTGACGCTGCAACCGCTGCGGCGCTACGATTTCGACGCGGCGATCCTCTTCGCCGATATCCTGCTGCTGCCGCAGGCGCTGGGCGCGGATCTGTGGTTCGTCACCGGCGAGGGGCCGCGGCTGTCGACGATCACCGACCGGGCCGGGTTCGATCGGCTGAAACCCGTGGCAGAGATCCACGAGACGCTGAACCCGATCTACCAGACGGTGCGCAACCTCGCCGGCGAGTTGCCGAAAGACGTCACGCTGATCGGCTTTGCGGGCGCACCGTGGACGGTGGCGACCTACATGATCGCCGGGCAGGGCACGCCCGACCAGGGGCCGGCGCATGCGCTGATGCGCGACGACCCGGCGGTGTTCGAGGCGCTCATCGACACCCTGACCGAGGGCACTATCGAGTATCTCTCGGCGCAGATCGACGCCGGCGCCGAGGTCGTGAAGATCTTCGACAGCTGGGCCGGGTCACTGAAGGCCGAGGCGTTCGACCGCTACTGCGTGGCCCCGATCCGCCGCATCGTCGCGGAGTTGAAGAACCGCCATCCCGGCATTCCCGTCATCGCCTTCCCGCGGCAGGCGGGCGACGCGTATATCGGCTTTCACGCGCGCAGCGGTGCCGATTGCGTGGCGGTGGACGATTTCGTCACGCCCGAATGGGTGGCCGAGAATGTGCAGACCGATGGCTGCGTGCAGGGCAACCTGCGCTCGTCGCACATGGTGACCGGCGGCGACGATCTTGTCCGCGAGACGCGGCGCATCGTCGAGGCCCTCAAGGGCGGGCCGCATATCTTCAACCTCGGCCACGGCATCACGCCGGATGCCGATCCCGACAACGTGCAGTTGATGATCGACACGGTGCGCGGCGGATGATCGGCGCGCGGCCTCAGGCCCAGTCGTCGCGCGAGATCGCGTAGGTCTTCAGCCGCGAGTAAAGCGTCGTTGCCGGTACGCCCAGCAACGCCGCCGCGCCGCCCGCGCCCGCCACGCGCCCGTCGGCCTCTTTCATGCCGGCGACGAGGTTGGCGCGCAGCGCGTCATGCATCTCGCGCTCTGTCCGGACGCGCGGGAGCGGCCCGTCGGGGCCGGCTTCGCCCGCGCCCAGTTCCACGATCAGCTTGCGCCCTTTCGACACGATCGCCGCGCGTTCGATCACGTTGTGCAATTCGCGTACGTTGCCGGGCCAGTCATAGGCCATCAGCCGCCGCATCGCGCCCTCGGTGACCACCGGCTTGGCGCGGTTGAGGCGCTTGCAGGCCCTGTCGAGGACATGCGCGGTCAGGTCCGGGATATCCTCGCACCGGTCGCGAAGCGGCGGGCACTGGATCGGAAACACGTTCAGCGTCAGGTAGAGATCCCTGCGCAGGCCCCCTGCCGCCACGACCTTTTCCAGGCTGCGGGTCGAGGCGGCGACAGCGCGGATGTCGATCTCGCGGCTTCTTGTATCGCCAAGCCGCGTGACCCGGCGCGTCTGCAGCGCATCGAGCAGCCGCCCCTGCACTTCGAGCGGCAATTCCTCGAGATCGTCGAGGAACAGCGTGCCGCCATGCGCCAGTTCCAGCTTGCCCGGCTTGTCGCGCAACGCGCCGGGAAAGGCACCGCGGATCTGGCCGAAAAGCTCGGCCTCGAGCGCCTCGGGGGCCACCGAACCGCATTTGAAATGGATCAGCGACCGACGCTTGCGCGCGCTGTTCTTGTGAATGGCCGAGGCGATCAGCGCCTTGCCGGTCCCGGTCTCGCCGGTCAGCAGGACCGTGGTGTCGGTCTTCGCCACGAGGTCGATCTGGGTCAGCACCTGACGGATCGCGGGGCTGTGCCCGATGATGTCGTGATGCGCGCGCTCGGACGTGATCTCTTCCTGGAGATAGGCGTTTTCCTGTTCCAGCCGGTCGCGCAGGTCGGCGACCTCGGCCATCGCGCGGCGCAGCCGCATCTCGCTTTCCTTGCGCTCGGTGATGTCGCGGAAGATGACCACCGCGCCGGCCAGCACCTTGTGATCGTAGATCGGGGTCGAGACGTACTCGACGCGAATGGGCTTGCCGTCCTTGCGCCAGAATACCTCGTCCTCGATCCGGTTGACCTGCTCGAACCGGAACGACCGGTAGATCGGGCAGTCCTGTGCGGGATAGACCTCGCCGCCGAGGTGGTGGTGATGGATGATCGAATGGATGTCGTGGCCCAGCAGATCCTCGGTGCTCCAGCCCAGCATCTCCTGTGCGGCGCGGTTGACGAAGGTGGTCTTGCCCTCGGCGTTGACGCCGTAGATCCCCTCGCCGGCGGCGTTCAGGATCAGCTGGTTGCGGCGCTCGAGCTCGGCGAAGAATTCCTGCGTGCGCTGCCATTCGCGCAGCCCGGACCGGTAGAGATCCGCCACCTCGGCATGGCGCGCGTGGCGCTCCAGCTCGTCTAGGTCGAGCGCGGCGAGCAGCAGGTGCCGCCGCTCGGCGTCGATCATCCGGCCGCGCAATTCGCAGGCCACCGGCGTGCCGTCATGGTGGTTCAGGATGATGTCGCGGCTCCACGCCTCGCCGCGATGCGCGATCTCGTCGACGAAGACGATGAATTGCGCCAGCGAGACCCGCAGCAGCGACGACAGCGCGATCCCCCCGCCGCGCGGTACCCCCAGCAGCGTCTCGGCGCGGTGATTGGCCTGGACGATACGGTCCTGCGCGAGATCGATGACGAGCGTCGCCTCGGGCAGAGCGTCGAGCAGGGAATCAGTGGCGATCTCGATGTCGAACATGAAGATCATTAGCGGCGTTGCACCGAAGGCCGGCAATACGAAATATCGTAAATCACGAGATATCGTAACATTCGGCACTGCCCAAACTCAGGCAACATATTGAAAAGTTTCCAGATTAATCATTTGCACAAATATTTGCCACGACCTTTCGACCCCTGCGGCACCGCGCGATCATGAAGATAACAACGTCCTAACCGGAGGTCGCAGCATGTCCACGAAAAGTCTTGGCAACCCGTATTCCACGAAATCTGACCTGCGCCACGGCGCCGGATGCGACTGCGCATCCTGCACCGCGCAGCCGCAGAGCGCCGCCACCGCGATGTCGTCCGAGGAGATGATGGAACGCGCGGTCGAAAGCGCGGTGGTCCGGTCGGTGTTCGGGCACAGCGATATCGGCCGGCGCTCCTTCATGGGCTTGCTGGGCGGTGGCACGGTCGCGGCTGCACTTGCCTCGGTCTTTCCGCTGGAGGCGGCCAAGGCGGCGATCCTCGACAATCTCGGCCCGCCCGAGAAGACCGACCTGAATATCGGCTTCGTGCCGATCACCTGCGCCACGCCGATCATCATGGCGCAGCCGATGGGATTCTACGAACGCTACGGCCTCAATGCCCGCGTCATCAAGACCGCCGGCTGGGCGGTGGCACGCGACAAGTCGATGGCCGGCGAATACGACGCCTCGCACATGCTGACGCCGATGCCGCTGGCGATGACCCTCGGCGCGGGCTCGGTCGCCGAACCCTACATCATGCCGGCCGTCGAGAACATCAATGGACAGGCCATCGTTCTGGCGAACGAGCATCTCGACAAGCGGGACCCCAAGCAGTGGAAGGGTTTCACCTTCGGCGTGCCGTTCGAGTACTCGATGCACAATTTCCTGCTGCGCTACTACGTGGCAGAGTTCGGCCTCGACCCCGATGTCGACATCCAGATCCGCGTGGTGCCGCCGCCGGAAATGGTCGCCAACCTGCGCGCCGGCAATCTCGACGGGTATCTGTCGCCCGACCCCTTCAACCAGCGCGCCGTCTGGGAAGGCATCGGCTTTTTGCACATCCTGACCAAGGAGATCTGGGAGGGGCACCCGTGCTGCGCCTTCGCGGCCCCGCTGTCCTTCGCGCAGGAGTTGCCCAATACCTACGGCGCGCTGCTGAAATCGATCATCGACGCCACGCAATACGCGTCAGCAGCAGAAAACCGCAAGGAGATCTCCGAGGCAATCGCGCCGACGAACTATCTCAACCAGCCCGTGTCGGTCATCGAGCAGGTGCTGACCGGTACCTATGCCGACGGGCTGGGCGAGGTGAAACAGGTGCCCGACCGGATCGATTTCGATCCCTTCCCGTGGCATTCCATGGGCGTCTGGATCCTGACCCAGATGAAACGCTGGGGCTATATCGAGGGCGACGTGGATTACCGCGCGGTGGCCGAACAGGTGTACCTCGCCGCCGATGCCCGCAAGGTGATGACCGACCTGGGCTATGACGCGCCGGAGGTCAGCTACAAGTCGCACACGATCATGGGCAAGACCTTCGATCCGGCCGATCCTGAAGGCTACGTCGCCAGCTTTGCCATCGGGAAGGGCTGAGCCATGGCCGGTGTCCCCCTCAGCGTGAACAAGCGCGCGGCGATCCTGTCGATCGTGATGCTCGTCGCCGGCCTGCTGATCTGGGAGGCCGCGATCCCCGCCCAGCAAGCGGCGGGCGAGTTGACGGAATACGAGCGCCTGACCGGCGGCGGCGCGCCCAAGGCGGGCGTGCCGCCGCCATCCGAGGTGATCGCCAAGGCGTGGGAGGAGTTGTCGAACCCGTTCTACGTCAACGGGCCCAACGACAAGGGCATCGGCATCCAGATCGGCCATTCGATCTACCGGGTGCTGACCGGCTATGCCTTGGCGGCGCTGGTCGCCATCCCCTTCGGCTTCCTGATCGGGATGTCGGCGGTCGCCTACAAGGCGTTCAACCCGTTCATCCAGGTTCTGCGCCCGATCTCGCCGCTGGCCTGGATGCCGCTGGCGCTGTTCATCATCCAAGACAGCGATGCGAGCGCGATCTTCGTGATCTTCATCTGCTCGATCTGGCCGATGCTGCTGAACACCGCCTTTGGCGTCGCCGGCGTCCGGCAGGACTGGGTGAACGTGGCGCGCACGCATGAACTCGGGCATCTCAAGACCGCCTTCATGGTGATCCTGCCCGCCGCGGCGCCGACCATCGTGACCGGCATGCGAATCTCGATCGGGATCGCGTGGCTGGTGATCGTCGCCGCCGAGATGCTCGTCGGGGGGACCGGGATCGGCTACTATGTCTGGAACGAGTGGAACAATCTCGACCTGACCTCGGTCATCTTCTCGATCCTCATGATCGGTATCGTCGGCATGATCCTGGACGCGGCCTTTGCCGCGCTCCAGCGCGGCGTCGCCTACGCGGAATAAGGAAGGCATATCCATGGCATCCAAACCATTTCTCTCGATCGAACGCCTGACGCAACGGTTTCCCGACGGGCAGGGCGGCGACCTGACGGTGTTCGAGGACGCGACGTTCGGCATCGAGAAAGGCGAGTTCGTCTGCATCCTCGGGCATTCGGGCTGCGGCAAGTCCACCATCATGAACATCCTCGCCGGCCTTGCCGACCCGACCAGCGGCGTTGTCAAGATGGACGGGTTCGAGGTGTCGGGGCCCAGCCTCGACCGCGGGGTGGTGTTCCAGAACTACTCGCTGCTGCCTTGGCTCAGTACGCTGAAGAATGTCAGCTTCGGGGTCGCCGCGCGCTATCCCGACTGGCCCAAGGCCAAGGTGCTCGAGCATTCGCGCCAGTTTCTCGCCAAGGTCGGGCTTGAAGGCGACGTCATCCAGCGCAAGCCCAGCCAGCTTTCGGGCGGGATGCGGCAGCGCGTGTCGATCGCGCGGGCCTTCGCCAACCACCCGAAACTCCTGTTGCTGGACGAGCCCTTTGGCGCGCTCGACGCGCTGACCCGCGGCACCATTCAGGACGAGCTGCTGAAGATCTGGGGCGGCACCGAACAGACGGTGTTCATGATCACCCACGACATCGACGAAGCGATCCTGCTGGCAGACCGCATCCTGCTGATGACGAACGGGCCGCATGCCCGCGTCGAGGAATCGGTCGAGATCACCATCCCGCGGCCCCGCTCGCGCACCGAGATCGTGGATCACCCGAACTACTACGCGATCCGCAATCATCTCGTGCACTTCCTCGGGCACCGCTCGCAGAAACTGTCGGGCACCGCCTCGGACGGGCAGGCGCAAAGCCCGTCCCCCGTGCGGATCGACAAGACCGGCACGCCCGGCGACGACGACGGTGCGCGGCTGCGCGCCGTGAACCTTTGACCATCCAAAGACCCGGAGAGGAGACCACCATGAAGGATACCGCAGACCTGCCCGCCCTGATGACGAAAGAGGACGTCACCACCCTGATCCTCATCGCCCGCAAGAAGGCCGGCATGTCGTGGCAGGCGATGGCCGACGGCATCGGCATGTCGCCCGCCTGGACGCATTCGGTCTGCATGGGCCTGAACAGCGCGCCGCGCGACAAGGCGCAGGCCCTCGTCGATCTGCTCGATCTGCCGGCCGAGGCCGCAGGCGTGCTCGAGGAATACCCGACCAAGCACTGGGACAAGGCCGTCCCGACCGATCCCTGCATCTACCGGCTCTACGAGATCGTCGGCGTCTACGGCCCGACGATGAAGGCGCTGATCCAGGAGGAGTTCGGCGACGGGATCATGTCGGCCATCGATTTCGACATGCATGTCTCGCGCGTCAAGAACCCCAAGGGCGACCGCGTCAAGGTCGAGATGTCGGGCAAGTTCCTGGCCTACAGTTCCTGGTGACCCCACCGGAAGGCCCCGGGTCGTGCCGCGGCATGGCCCGGGGTCCTAGCCGCCCGGCGCGCCTACTTCTGGTCGTCGGCGGGGCTGGCGTTGAGCAGCGCGTAGCGCTCCGCGCCCATATCCTCGAAAAGATCGATCTGCGTTTCCAGAAAGTCGATATGGCCTTCCTCGTCGGCGATCAGCGTCTCGAAGAGGTTCTTGGTCACGTAATCGCCCACACTTTCGCAGTGATCGCGCGCCTCGATGTAGAGCGTGCGCGCATCATGCTCGGCCGCGAGGTCCGAATCGAGCGTCTCGCGCAGGTTCTGGCCGATGCGCAGCGGGTCGAGCTTTTGCAGGTTGGGATGCCCGCCGAGAAAGATGATCCGCTCGATCAGGTGGTCGGCGTGGTGCATCTCCTCGATGCTTTCGGCGCGCGACTTGGCGGCGATACGACCATAGCCCCAATCCTCCTGCAGGCGGTAATGCAGCCAGTACTGGCTGACCGCGGTCAACTCACTGCGCAGCGCCTTGTTGAGGTAGTCTATGACTTGTCCGTCGCCCTTCATCCGTGTCTCCCTGTGTGGGTGCGCGGCGCAGGCCGCGCAAGTGCATGGGAACCGCAAGCGTATCGGTCTTGCGCATCGTGTCAATGAAAAGCGGCAGGCATCCGCCGCAATCGGCGCGCTTGCCAAGCGCGCGGTAAATCTTGCCCGGCGTCACGATGGTATCGGGATCGGCGGCGCGCATCCAGTCCACGGCCCGATGAATGTCCGTGTCGGTTATCGCCATGCAGTGACAGATCATCATCGGATCGCCCTCTTCGTCTTTCTCTTGTCAGTGTCGGGTCCGGCTGACCGGGTCCGGCATGCGCTGCGCGGACTCGTACAGGACCGCGCGGTGCAGGCAAAGGCCAAGCCGTGCGGCCGCCTCGGTCAGCGGCAGGATACCGCGCGCCTCGACCAGCAGGCTCGCCAGCATCAGCGCGTCCTCGCGCCCGCCAAGCGCCGACTCTTCGACGAATCGCGCGAAGGCGGCCTCGTCGGCGCCCACGCAGTGGCAGTGCGGCGCGTGACAGCGCAGCGGCCGGCGCATATGCGCGTCAAGGCTGTCGGCCACGTCCTGCAACGCCTCGAACGCCGCCGCGGCGCGGGTCTCGCCCATGCGGTCGCGCAGCACGGCCAACGCCGCCGCCGCGCCGCCGCGGTTCCATTGCCGCAGGCAGGTGATGACCATGCCTTTCAGCCCCGTCATCTCGGCCATGTGCCCGACGGTGGCGGGTCCGGTGATGTCGCGCGCATGTTTCATTTGGTCAGGATCAGCTTGCCGGCGCGGGTGATCCGCAGCGTGTAGATCTGCCCGTCCAGCACGATCAGCGCGGTGCTGGATCCGGCGGTCAGTTCGCGCGCGTCGTGACAGGCGGTGTCGGCGACCAGGTCGGGTGCGGTCTTGGTCTGTGCGCGGATCATGTCGGTACCTCCGCGGGTCGGATCATCGGGTAAGCCATGCCATTCTTTCCCTTGGTTGATGGTTGCGCCGGGCTCGCCGCGGATCGGACTGGCTTGGCTATGTCCCTTTTTTGCCGGAAACACCCGGCCTGTCAATCCCGATATTTTTAGTCGCCTTTACATTTTCACCGCACCGCCACCCAGCCCCGCGCTCGCCATTACCGTTGCCGCGGGCCGGGTTCTGTGTCAGAACCGCGATAACTGATCGACAGCCGGAAAGTGACGCCCATGACAGATTACGCCACGCGGCGCACGGTGATGGTGGATACGCAGGTCCGACCCTCGGATGTGACCAAGTTCCCGATCATCGACGCCATGCTCTCGGTCCCGAGAGAGGTCTTCGTGCCGCAGCGCCTGCGCGAGGCGGCCTACCTGGGCGAAAACCTCGACCTCGGCGAGGGGCGCGTGGTGCTCGACCCGCGCACCCTTGCCAAGATGCTGGACGCGCTCGACATTCAACCCGATGACCTGGTGCTCGATATCGGGCCTGCCTACGGCTATTCGTCGGCGGTGATCGCACGCATGGCCGAGGCCGTCGTCGGGGTCGAGGCCGACGCGGATCTCGCGGAAGAGGCGCAGCGCCTGCTGCTGGAAAACGACGCCGACAACGTGATCGTGCAGCAGGCCGAGCTGACCGAGGGCGCCCCCGATCACGGCCCCTATGACGCGGTGCTTCTGCAGGGCGGCATCGAACGTCTGCCCGACGCCATCGCCGCGCAGATCAAGGATGGCGGCCGCATCGCCGGCATGTTCATGCGGGGCGCGCTTGGCGTGGTCAAGATCGGCTACAAGCATGACGGATGGATCACCTGGCGCGAATCGTTCGACGCGGGCGCGCCGGTGCTGCCCGGTTTCGAGAAGAAGACGGAGTTCGCGCTGTGATCGCGACCGCGTTCGACAAGGGAGTGCACATGTTCAATCTCAGGCGCCGCGCCGCACGGCCTCTGGCCCTGCTGGGTCTCGTGGCCTGTCTTGCCGCCCCGGCAGCCACCTCCGCGGAAACCCTCGGCGAGGCGTTGGAAAGCGCCTATGTCAACAGTGGCCTGCTGCAGCAGAACCGCGCGTTGCTGCGTGCGGCCGACGAGGATGTTGCACAGGCGGTCGCGGCGCTGCGCCCGATCATCAACTGGTCGGCCGGAATCTCGCGCGAGTTCCGGCGCGCCGCGAGCAACACCAGTCTGGCATTGCTCGGCACCGGCACGCGCACGACCACATCGACCACTGCGAATATCGCGATCACCGGGCGGCTTCTGCTTTACGACTTCGGAAGAAGCGACCTGCTGATCGATGCAGCCAAGGAAACCGTGCTGGCCACGCGCCAGACGCTGGTCAGCGTCGAACAGGCGGTGCTGTTGACCGCCGTGCGGGCCTACATGAATGTCATCCGCAACCGCGAGTTCGTCGATCTGCGCCAGAACAACCTGCGCCTGCTCAACGAGGAACTGCGCGCCACCCGCGACCGGTTCGAGGTCGGCGAGGTCACGCGCACCGACGTGGCGCAGGCCGAGGCCGCCGTCGCGCTCGCGCAAAGCGGGCTTGCCGCCGCGCAGGGCGATTTCAGCCGCGCGATCGAGGAATTCCGCGAGGCGGTGGGCCGCGACCCCGGTGCCCTGCAGACGCCGAGTGATCTGCCGCGCCTCGGCGACGATGTGGGCGCGGCCAAGGCCGCCGCGGTCCGCCGTCACCCCGACATCATCGAGGCGCAGCGCAACGTGTCCGCGGCGGAACTGAACATGCGCGCCGCGCAGGCCGCGATGCGCCCGGATCTCAACCTGACCGCGCGACTCGGCGCCAATGAAGAGCTGTCCGACACCAACGATTCGCAATCCGGCAGCATCGGGCTCGAACTGAGCGGCCCGATCTACCAGGGCGGCCGGCTGTCGTCGCAGGTGCGCCAGGCGATGGCGCAGCGCGATCAGCAGCGCGCGCGGCTGCGTCTGGCAGTGCTGCAGGTGCGCCAGGATGTAGGCAACGGCTTTGCCAACCTCCGCGCCGCGCGCTCCAGCCGCGCCGCCAACCGTCAGGCGGTCAACGCCGCCGAGGTCGCCTTCGAGGGCACCCGCGAGGAGGCGCGGCTTGGCGCGCGCACCACGCTCGATGTGCTCGATGCCGAACAGGAGTTGCTCGATGCGCGGACCAACCTGATCTCGGCGAATGTCGACGTGGTGACCGCCGCCTATTCGGTGCTGGCGTCCCTCGGCGAGTTGACAGCGCGCGATCTCAATCTCGGGGTGCAGACTTACGACCCGTCCGCCTATTACGACCTCGTCGAGGACGCGCCCGTGCCGATCAGCCCGCAGGGCCGCAAGCTCGACAAGGTGCTGCGCGCGCTCGGCAGGGACTGATCCGGTGTGAGGGCGGTTGTGCGCATCGCGCGCGGCGGATATGATCGTGAACAACATGAGGGTGGCAAGGCCATGTCAGATCCCGCATCGAATTCCGACAGCGAGGCTGTGCTTGCCTCGATCCGTCGGCTTGTGCTCGACGGCAAGGCAGACAGCATCGCGCCGCACAACGACGCCCCGGCGGCACCTCTCGTCCTGACCGCGGCGCAGCGCGTGGATGCCGGCGACGCCGATCCGGCGCTCGACTGGCAGGATGCGGCGGCGCCTGACGCGACAGAAGCCCCTGCAGCCTCCGTGCCGCCGGACCTGCCGGACGCGCGGCCCGCGTCCGATCTGACGGATCTGGTCGTCGACGAGGATTTCCTGCGCGACATCGTCTCGGAGATCGTGCGCGAGGAATTGCAGGGAGACATGGGCGAGAGGATCACGCGCAACGTCCGCAAGCTGGTGCGCCGCGAGATCCACCGCGCATTGGCCAGCCGCGACTTCGACTGACGCGGCCCGCACCGGGCTATCCAGCGACCGGACGGCTCAAATCCCAGAGACGGTCGAGATCGAGGTGCGTCTCCAGATGGGCGGCCAGCGCGTCGAGCGTGCGTTCCACCGTCGCCCCGTAGCAAAGGTCCGATGACGCGCCCATCTCGGCGAGATAGGCGGCGCGAAACGGATCGGATGCAAACAGCCCGTGCAGATAGGTGCCCCTGACGCGCCCCGAGATCGAGCTTGCCCCCTCGGGCCGGTCGCCGATGCGCAGCCAGGCGCGATCGCGGTCCGGGCCGTGCGTCTGGCCGAGATGGATCTCGTAGCCCGAAAGCGGCGCGCCCGAGGCCATATGATGCGCGTCGCTCAGCGCCAGCCGCTTCTCGGGGCGCATCACCGTCTCGACATCCAGCATCCCCAGCCCCTCGACCGTGCTCGGCGGCCCTTCGAGGCCCTCGGGATCGGCGATGCTGCGGCCCAGCATCTGGTAACCGCCGCAGATTCCCAGCACACGGCCCTCGCGGCGGACATGTGCCGCAAGGTCGATGTCCCAGCCATTGGCGCGCAAGGCGGCGAGATCGGCGATCGTCGACTTGCTGCCCGACAGCAGGACCAGGTCGGCATCGCCGGGCAGGGGACGGCCGGGCGGCACGATCTCGACCGAAACGCCGGGCTCGTTGGCGAGCGGGCCGAGATCGTCGAAATTCGCGATTCGGCCCAGTTGCGGCACGGCGATCCGGCACGGCCCGCCGGGTGTCGAGGCAAGGTCGAGCACGTCCTCGGGCGGCAGGCGCCAGGCGTCGGCGAACCACGGCACCACCCCCAGGCAGGGCCAGCCGGTGCGGGTGACGATCTCGGTCACGCCGCCATCGAACAGCCGCACGTCGCCACGGAACTTGTTGACCGCGAAGCCGGTGATGCAGGCGGCATCGCCGGCCTCCAGCACCGCCTGCGTGCCCACCAGCTGCGCGATCACGCCGCCGCGGTCGATATCGCCCACGAGGATTACCGGCACGTTCGCGGCGCGAGCAAAGCCCATATTGGCGATGTCGCCGTCGCGCAGGTTGATCTCGGCGGGGCTGCCGGCGCCCTCGACCAGCACGAGGTCGGCCTTCCGGCACAGCCGGTGAAAACTCTCGAGCACGCGCGGCAGCAGCCCGGCCTTGTCGCGCATGTAGTCGCGCGCGGCGCGTGGCCCGACGCGGTGCCCCTGCACGACCAGTTGCGCGCCGGTCTCGCTTTCGGGTTTCAGCAGCACCGGGTTCATGTCGGTATGCGGCGCACATCCCGCGGCCATCGCCTGCAACGCCTGCGCGCGGCCGATCTCGCCGCCATCCACGGTGACGGCGGCATTGTTGGACATGTTCTGCGGCTTGAACGGCGCGACGGCCCGGCCGCGCCGCGTGAACGCGCGCGCCAGCCCGGCGACCAGCATCGACTTGCCGACATTGGATCCGGCGCCCTGGATCATGATCGCGCGCGTCATGTCCCGACCCTTTTCAGTCCGAAGGGGCGCGACGGGTGCCCCTTGAATGCAAAAAGTCCCTGCCGATCTCTGGCAGGGACTTTTCGCGATTGTTCGCCGAGATCGGTCAGGCCGCTTCGGCCTGTGCGGCCGCGTTGCGCCGCTCGCTTTCCTCGCGCGACAACGCCACGGATGTGCGCACGCCCTTCGAGACGAAATCCATCAGCCCGGCCACCACGCGTTCGTTGGGGTCGATCCCGGCGCAACTCAGCACCTCGCGACCATCCCGGGACCGCGCCCAACGGGCGATCTGCTCGGGGCCGTTGCCGTATTTCTTGTCGTCGGATATCGCGTCATCCAGCGCGGCGAGTACCACGGCCGCGAAAAGTTTACGTGCACGGTTGCCCTGCTCGGCATTCAGGGCCGTGCCATCGACGAAATCCTTCATGAGTCGTCCTTGTTTTTATTGCTCTTGCGTTTCGGGCGTCAGACGCTTGTGACGGTTTTTCGATGATTCGGATAGAGCGGAAACGCATAGCACCCATGCGCCTCTTGCATACCATTTGCAACCACCGGGCTAGGCTGGTGTGTGGTCCACATGTCCTTGCCACACCGCACAGCGCACGATATAGCCCGGACCCGACGCACACTGAAAGATGTAACCCCGAAATGCCCAAGATCAATGGTAACGAGATTCGCCCCGGCAACGTTCTTGAACATAATGGCGGTCTCTGGGCCGCGGTCAAGGTCGATCACGTCAAGCCCGGAAAGGGCGGCGCCTTTGCGCAGGTCGAGATGCGCAACCTGCGCAACGGATCGAAGCTGAACGAACGGTTCCGCAGCGCCGACAAGGTGGAGCGCGTGCGGCTCGAGCAGAGGGACCAGCAGTTTCTCTACCAGGACGGTGACAAGCTGGTCCTCATGGACACCGAGACCTACGATCAGATCGAACTTCCCGCCGAGATCCTGGGCGAACGCCGCCCCTTCGTGCAGGACGGCATGACGATCACCGTTGAATTCCACGAGAACGAGGCGCTGAACGTCACCCTGCCGCAAAAGGTCGTCTGCCGCGTGGTCGAGACAGAGCCGGTGGTGAAGGGCCAGACCGCCGCCAACAGCTTCAAGCCGGCGATCCTCGACAACGGCGTCAAGGTGATGGTGCCGCCCTTTGTGGGCCAGGACGAGGAAATCGTCGTCAACACCGATACCATGGATTACGCCGAGCGCGCCTGAATTCCGTCGCCGCGGATCGCGCCGCGGCCCGCGGCGCGGGCATGCGCCGGCAGGATCAGCCGCGCCTCCCAGCCGCGCAGCAGGGGCCGGGCGGGATCGAAGGCGATGCCGTCAAGGGCGCGCAAGCCGGGGAAAAGCGCCAGCAACTCGTCGCGCGTTGCCTGCGGCACCGCGCCAAGGGTCTGCGGTCCCGGCAGGAAGGTCTCGGTTTCGAGGCCCTCGGCCCGGATGACGTGATGCGCGTCGCACATGATGTGCAGGTAGCGCACGCCGTCTTCCTGAGGCGCGCGCACGATCCAGTCGCTGTCGATCAGGTGATGCGCCGCGACTAGCACTTCGGTGATCCCGAAATGCAGTTCCGCCATTGCGTTACACACCAGGATCCGGTGCTGTGGCGAGACAAGCATGTCGCGCATCGGTCGTCCCGCGCCGAAAGCATCGGCGCGGATAAGGACCGGCTGGAATTCCGGGCGGGCGCGCAGGTCGGCGGCCGACAGCGCCATTTCGCCCACCCAGCACAGGCGCTGCACCCCGGCGTCGCGGGTGCGCACGCCGTCGCCGACGAGAAGATCCTCGACCGCGACATAGCCGCGATCCGTCAGGATCCGTGTGCCGGGCGTGAAGCAGGGCGGCGTCACCGGGCCGGGCGCGGCCAGTGCCGACGCCTCGATCGGCGACTGGCCGTAATCACCTGGCCCCTCGAACGCCTCGACCACCTCCAGGTCGACGCCGACCGGGGGGAACTCGCCGACGAAGACCAAGCCCTCGACCGTGCCGTAGGAGGGCGATTGCCCGGGCTCGTTCACGTTGTAGCCCAGGACGTCCCAGGTGTCGCCCGAGTCCGGGTCGCGGACGGTCAGCCGGTATTCCGCCTCGATCCGGGCGTCTTCATTGTAGTCGACCCCGTCGATGGTTTGCTTGCCGTCCAACACCTGACTGTTGTCATTGTCGTCGAAGGTCTTGTCGGTCTCGTTGTCGCGGAGGAATGTCTGGTGCCAGTCGTCATTGTCGAGACGCAGGGTCTGCCCGACGAGATGCGTGCCGTCGCCTTGCGTGACGCCGCTGAGGGACTGCCCGCCGCTGATGGTGATATTGCCCGCCTCGAGCATCCAGACGCTGAAATTTGCCATTGGTCAGATCCTGCCGAAAAGCATCCCGGCACATGGCATATCAGGCGCGCCTCACCGAACTGTAAACGCGCGCCCGGAAACCGTGGCGCATGGTTAACCGTGCGGGTGCGGTATCATTCCGGGTCGACGCGCGCCTCGCCGGCGGTCATGCCCAGCACCGCCCGGTCAAAGCGCAGATAGGCGATGCCGCGCCCGTCCGACTGGGTGTAAAGCCGGCCCGCCGGCTTGCCCTCGGGGGTGGTGATCTCGGTGCCTGCGGGGGCCGCGCCTTTGACAGCGACTGTCGTCAGCCCCTTGCGCAGTTCGGTCTTGTGCTTCATCCGCGCGGTCACTTCCTGCCCGACATAGCAACCCTTGCGGAAATCGACGCCGTTCAGCCGCTCGAGCCCGGCCTCGAGGATCAGGGTGTCCGGGGTCAGTTCCAGACCGGTCTCGGGGATGCAATGCGCCACGCGGATCGCGTCGAAATCGGTACCGTCACAGCCTTCCTCTTCGCCGTAAAGACGCCAGCCCAGATCGGGATGGCGCGGGTCGGGTCGTGCGCCCTCGGGGGTCGGGCCGGTGCCGCGCCGAACCTTCAGACCGGTTTCGGTGATCGTCACGTCCGCGCGCAGCTTGTACATGTTCAACCGTTGCAGCAGCCCCCCCGCGAGGCTGTCGTCGACATCCAGCAGCAGCGCGCCGTCCTCGCTCCGCAGCAGGAAGAAATCCGCGAGATACTTGCCCTGCGGCGTCAGCATCGCAGTGTAAACAATCCCCTGATCCAGCCGTACCAGATCGTTTGTCACGAGGCCCTGCAGAAAGCTTTCGGCATCGCTGCCGGTGATCTCGAATACCTTGCGCGCCATCATCGTTCCCTTTGCCAGTCCTTGCAGATATAGGACCCCGCGAGGCACACGAAAGGGCTCGTCATGCGCGCCGCGATTTCCGTCGTCATCCCCACGCTCGACGCCGAGGGCGCGCTGCCCGCCTGCCTTTCGGCGCTGGTCGAGGGGCTGGAGGCCGGGATGATCCGCGAGGTGATCGTCACCGATGGCGGATCGCGCGACGCCACCCGCACCATCGCCGACGCGGCGGGGGCCGTGCTCGTGACCGGTCCGCCTTCGCGCGGGGGGCAGTTGCGCCGCGGCGCGGCGGCGACGCAGGGCGCATGGCTGCTGGTGTTGCACGCCGACACCGTGCTGCCCGAGGGCTGGACCCGCGCGGCCCGGGCGCAGATGCAGGCCGGCGGGCCGGCCGCCTTCCGGCTGTCGTTCGATGCGGCGGGGCTGCGGCCCGCGCTGGTGGCGGGCTGGGCCAACCTGCGCAGCCGGGTCTTCGGGCTGCCCTACGGCGACCAAAGCCTGCTGATCGCGCGCGACACCTACGCGGCGACGGGCGGCTACCCGGACATCCCGCTGATGGAGGACGTGGCGCTGGCGCGTGCCTTGGATCGCCGCATAGCGCTGATGCCGCTGGCGGTCACCACTGCGGCCGACCGATACGCGCGCACCGGATGGCTGCGGCGCGGGGCGCGCAACCTCTGGACGCTGGCGCGGTACCTGTGCGGCGCCGATCCGGCGCGGCTGGCGGCCCGCTACCGGCGCTGACGCCCGCAATCTGGACAAACTCCGGCGCCTGTGACACATCCCGCGCCACAGTCGATGACGCCGTCAGGAGACGCCGATGACCACCACCCGTTTCGCCCCGTCGCCCACCGGCTACATCCATGTCGGCAACCTGCGCACCGCGCTGATGAACTACATGATCGCCGCCAAGGCGGGCGGCACCTTCATCCTGCGCATCGATGACACCGACCCCGAGCGGTCGCGCGAGGCATATGTCGACGCGATCAAGGAAGATCTCGAATGGCTCGGCCTGCACTGGACCCGGGTAGAGCGCCAGTCGCAGCGCCTCGACCGCTACGCCGAGGCCGCCGACCGCCTTCGCGATCTGGGCCGCTTCTACGAGGCGTTCGAGACCCCGTCTGAGCTCGAGATCAAGCGCCGCAAGCAGCTCAACATGGGGCGTCCGCCGGTATATGACCGCTCTGCGCTGGCCCTGTCCGACGCCGAAAAGACTGCCCTGCGCGCCGAACGCGGGCCGGGTGTCTGGCGGTTCAAGCTTAACAAGCAGCGGATCGAGTGGCGCGACGGCATCCTAGGCGAGGTGTCGATCGACGCGGCCTCGGTCAGCGACCCGGTGCTCATTCGCGGCGACGGGCAGGTGCTTTACACGCTCGCCTCGGTGGTCGATGATATCGAGATGGGCGTCACCCATGTCGTGCGCGGCGCCGATCACGTGACCAACACCGCAACGCAGATCCAGATCATCGAGGCGCTCGGCGGCACGCCGCCCGAATTCGCGCATCACTCGCTGCTGACCGGACCGCAGGGCGAGGCGCTGTCGAAACGCCTCGGCACGCTCAGCCTGCGCGATCTGCGCGCGCGCGGGGTCGAGCCGATGGCGCTGCTCAGCCTGATGGCGCGGCTGGGATCCTCGGATCCGGTGGAACTGCGCAATGACATGGCCGAGCTGATCGATGGCTTCGACATCGAGCGCTTCGGTGCTGCGCCCACCAAGTTCGACGAGCGCGATCTCTTCCCGCTGAGCGCCCGGATCAATGCCGCGCGCCCCTATGAGGCCGTGGCCGACACCATCGCGGGGCTGGGCGTTCCCGACCATCTTGCCCCGCAATTCTGGGAGGTTACGCGCGAGAACATCACCACGCTGAACGATCTCGAGGCGTGGTGGACGCTGTTCCGCGACGGGGCAGAGCCCGACATCGCCCCCGAGGATGCCGAATTCGTGGCCGAGGCGATGGCGCTTCTGCCCGAGGGGCCGCATGACACCGACACCTGGGGCCAGTGGACCGCCGCGGTGCGCGAGGCCACCGGGCGCAAGGGAAAGGCGTTGTTCATGCCCTTGCGCAAGGCGCTGACCGGACAGGCGCACGGGCCGGAAATGGCCAAGGTGCTACCGCTGTTGCAGGTGATCAGGGCCAAGCGCTGATCCCGTCCGCTGCCGCGCGCAGGCGCAGCCGCTCGCTGTCCAGCGGCAGCGCCGCATCGGCGTGATCGCTTGCAAGTGCAAGCATGTCGCGCGCGGCCTCGACGAGGCCCGGATCGGTGGTCTGCGCAACCCGCCCGAGCGCCGCGCGCAGGCGCAGCGCCACCTCGATCTGTCCCGCACCGTCGCGCGCGATCCCGGCAAAGGCGTTCTCGATCATCGCGCGGCGTGCGGCGTCACGCAGGAAGATCCGCGGGAAAAGCGGCACGTTCTTTTGCGGGGCCGTGTGCGCCCAGCCGAGTAGCAGCTTTTCCTGTCGACAGATGACCGCGATGGCGGTGCCCGGATCGTTGATTCCCTGCGACAGCGCACGCGAGGCGATCTCGGACAGCACCAGCAACCCGTAGGACGCGTCCTGCTCGAAGGTGCGATGCGCGCCAATCGTCATCCCTCTCGCGATAGCCGTCGCATCGCGGGCGTCGAGGCCGGCGGCATGCCCGATGGTCTCACCCTCGATCATGTAATCGCCGGGCCGGACATGGATGTAGACGCGTGTCTGGTCGGATTTCAGCCTTTGGCTGATGCGCGGCATGTCGATGAATTGCAGATAGCCGGTACGCGGGGCGACGACGGGCGTCACCGCATCGTTCGGCACGGTACCGTCGCTCAATTCCATTGCCCCAAGGGCGGGCAGGCGGCGCGTGCGGATCAGGCAATCGCGGGCCAGCGCCTCCGTCGCGTCGAGCGTGGCGTCCATGCTCCCCAGATCGCTGAGACGGTGGATCCAGCGCACCAGCATCAGCACGACCAGCACCACGACCGCCACCGTGATCCCGAGGACCAGCACGCTCGATCCTTCGGGGTAGACGTTCGACTTGATCAGGATGATCGCGGTCAGCGCATAGACGAAGGCACCGATGAACACCGCAAGCGCGGTGTGTGTCGTCGCGTCGGCCAGAAGGATGCGGTGCACCCGCGGCGTGGTCTGCTGGGCCGCCGCATTATGCGCCGTCACCATGACATTCAGCGAGAAGGTGCTGACCGCGAGCATGCCCGAGGCGAGGATCGACAGGATCGGCATGACCGATTCGGTGGTGAACCGGTCCTGCAGATAGGTCGGGATGCGCCCCTCGAGCAGGATCGCGATGCCCGCGCCCAGAACGGCCAGCAGCGCGAACAGGCTCACCCGCAGCCACAGCGTGCGGCTGAGTTCCACGAGCGTCATCGCCCATGTCGAGAGGGTCTGGAATGTCACCGCGCCGCGCCCCTTTCCTCGTGCCGTGACGCCACTCTGGCGCTATTGCGGGGGCAAGTCCACCGACCAGCGCGCGTCAGGCCGCGCCGGGCATTATCGTGGCCTCCAGCCGCGCAAGATGGCTGTCGGTCACGGCGCGCTCGTCCGCGCTCAGCGGCTGGTGGCGCGGGTAGCGCGGCGCGGCGCGGTCGTCGAGGATCGGCGCGTCCCAGCCATGCGTGGTGTCGAAGAACCGCGCCACGCCGTCCTCGCCGAACTCGCGCAGGTAGCCCTGCACGACCACGTCGAGATAGCTCAGCAGCACCGGGCGCGCCGTGTCGGGCGCGCCGTGCCGGCCCTCGGGGATGGTGTAGACGGCGATCTCGGGGCTGTGCGGCAGCGGATGGCGCACGGCCCCGGATGCCGGCGCGCGCATATAGGCCGCCTCGCGGGCGTCGAGCGCGTCCCAGTCCGCCGCGGGCACCGGCGCGATCAGCCCCTCGATTTCGGCGTCCGCGTCGGGGACCGCCGTCAGGAACGCCACCGGGCGCAGATCGGTGTGCCGCCAGACCCGCCGCCAGCCCGACAAATGCGCCGCGCGCGCATCCGCGAAGCCGTGCGTGGCGCGGTTCACCAGGCTGCCATAGCCGAAAAAATATGCATCCTGCATGGATCTTTGCGCCCCGCCTGATCTGGATCAACGTGTCGCGGCACTGTCGCGGTAATCCTGCGAAAGTTCAAGTCACGGCCCGAACCACGTCAGGGATACCCCCGATCATGCGGATCACCAAACGCGCCAATATCGCCATGCGCCTGCTGATGTTCTGCGCGGCGAGTGACGGGCACCTGGTCACCAAGGCCGAGATCGCGCTGCGCTGCAACACCTCGCCCAGCCACCTCGCGCAGATCGTCAACCGGCTGGCACAGCTGGGTTTCCTGCGCACGCAGCGCGGTCGCACCGGGGGCATCACGCTTGCCCGTCCCGCGGCGCAGATCCGCGTGGGCGAGGTGTTCCGCCGGCTCGAGGAAAACACGCCCGTCGCGGAATGTTTTGCCGATGCCGACAACACCTGCCCGCTGGTCGCGGCCTGTCGGCTGCGCGTGGCGCTCGCCGACGCGGTCGAGGCGTTCTATGCGCAGCTCGACGAGATCAGCCTCGATGCGCTGGTCTGCGACAACACCGCGCTGTTCGCGGTGTTTTCCATCGGCGCCTGCCCGCAACGGTCTTGAAGCGGCGCGGGGCCTAGACTAAGGTATGTAATCACCAGACAGGGAGAACCGGTCGCGCGCCGGTGCCGAAGGAGCAACCGCCCCGGAAACTCTCAGGCCACAAGGACCTGTCTGGTCGAGAGAACTCTGGAGAGAGCCCGCCGCACGGGACGGGACGCCGAAGGGATAGCGATCTCAGGCGAAAGGACAGAGGGGGCATCGCAGCGCGACCCGGGACGGGGGCGCGCCCTGACGGTGCCGGGTTGATCAGCCCGATCCGGACCACGATAACGGGAAAGGATGTGGATGCCTGATCTGCAACGTACACCACTCAACGCGGTGCACCACGCGCTTGACGCGAAAATGGTGCCCTTCGCGGGCTACGAGATGCCGGTGCAGTACCCGGCCGGCGTGATGAAGGAACACCTGCACTGCCGCGCCGCGGCCGGGCTGTTCGATGTCAGCCACATGGGACAGGTGATCCTGCGCGCGCCGGGCGGCTACCCGCAGGTCGCGGCCGCGATGGAAACCCTCGTGCCCGTGGACCTGTCGGGCCTCGGCGTGATGCGGCAGCGCTACGGGATGTTCACCAATGATGCCGGCGGCATCCTCGACGACCTGATGATGGCCAATCGCGGCGATCACATGTTCGTCGTGGTCAACGCCGCCTGCAAGGCCGGGGACATCGCGCATATGCGCCGCCATCTCGAGGGTATCGAGGTCGAGGACGTCATCGACCGCGCGCTTCTCGCGTTGCAGGGTCCGTCGGCCGAGGCGGTGCTTGCCGGGCTCGTGCCGGACGTGACGGGCATGCGCTTCATGGATGTCGGCACCTTCCCGTCGGCCTTCGGCGAGTTGTGGATCTCGCGCTCGGGCTATACCGGCGAGGACGGGTTCGAGATCTCGGTCGAGGCGCATCTGGCCGAGCCTTTGGCCCAATCCCTTCTGGAGCATGCCGAAGTGGCCCCCATCGGCCTTGGCGCGCGCGACAGCCTGCGGCTCGAGGCAGGGCTGTGCCTTTACGGGCACGATATCGACACCACCACGACGCCGGTCGAGGCCAGTCTTTCGTGGGCGATCCAGAAGGTGCGCCGGGCCGGCGGCGACCGCGCGGGGGGCTTTCCGGGCGCCGACCGGATTCTCGACGAGTTGCGGAACGGTGCTGCGCGCGCCCGCGTCGGGCTGCGCCCCGAGGGCCGCGCGCCGATGCGCGAGGGCACGCCGCTATATGCGGCGGCAGAGGGCGGCGATCCGGTGGGGCACGTCACCTCGGGCGCTTTTGGGCCGACCATCGGGGCGCCGATGTCGATGGGCTATGTCCCGCGCGACATGGCCGTGCCGGACACGCGGCTTCACGGCGAGGTGAGGGGCCGACGTCAACCCGTCCGGGTGGCGCGGCTGCCCTTCACCGACGCAAAATTCAAACGCTGACACCAGAGCAGGGAGCACAGGATGAAATTCACCGAGGAACACGAATGGCTGCGCGTCGAAAACGACCAGGTGGTTGTGGGCATCACCGAACATGCCAGCCAGCAACTGGGCGACGTGGTCTTCATCGAACTGCCCGAGATCGGCAAGAAGGTGACCAAGGATGACGAGGTCGTGGTGATCGAGAGCGTCAAGGCCGCCTCGGACATCCTCGCGCCGATCGACGGCGAGATCACCGAGGTCAACGACACGCTGATCGACGAGCCGGGCCGTGTCAACGACGACCCGCTGGGCGATGCTTGGTTCTTCAAGATGACCCCGAGCGAGCCAGAGCAGATGGACGACTACATGGATGAGGCCGCCTACAAGAAATATGTCGGCTGAACCGGCCGCCGCCGTGGGCAGGAGGATTTCGGTGAAATCCTGACGAAAATCCGTCGCGGATTTTCGCGCCTCCGGCGGGAGTATCTCGGGAAAGATGAAGCCGGGAGGCACGCCGTGCCGCCCGCGACAGCGAAAGGACACGGACATGCCGTTCAAAGCGACCGAATACCTGCCATACGATTTCGCAAATCGCCGCCATATCGGTCCCTCGCCCGAGGAGATGACCGAGATGTTCAACATCCTCGGGGTCGACAGCCTCGACGCGCTGATCGACGAGACGGTGCCGAAATCCATCCGGCAGGATGAGGCCCTCGATTTCGGCAAGCCGCTGTCGGAAAGCGAATTGCTGCATCACATGCGCGAGGTCGCCGACAGGAACACTGTGCTGACCTCGCTGATCGGGCAGGGCTATCACGACACGGTGACGCCGCCGGCGATTCAGCGAAACATCCTCGAAAACCCCGCGTGGTACACCGCCTACACGCCCTACCAGCCCGAGATCAGCCAGGGCCGGCTGGAGGCGCTTCTGAACTTCCAGACCATGGTCAGCGACCTGACCGGGCTCGCGGTCGCCAATGCCTCGCTTCTTGACGAGGCGACGGCGGCGGCCGAGGCGATGACCATGGCGCAGCGCGTCGCCAAGGCGAAGACGCGCGCGTTCTTCGTCGACGAGAATTGCCATCCGCAGAACATCGCCGTGATGAAGACGCGCGCCGCCCCGCTGGGGATCGAGGTGATCGTCGGGGCGCCCGAGGATCTCGATCCTGCGCAGGTCTTCGGCGCGATCTTCCAGTATCCCGGCACGCACGGGCATCTGCGCGATTTCTCCGACAAGATCGCGGCGCTGCATGCGCAAAAGGCCCTCGGCATCGTGATCGCCGACCCGCTGGCGCTGACGCTGCTGAAGGAACCCGGCGCGATGGGCGCCGATATCGCCGTCGGCTCGACGCAGCGCTTCGGCGTGCCGGTGGGGTATGGCGGCCCGCACGCGGCCTATATCGCCACGAAGGATGCCTACAAGAGGTCGCTGCCCGGCCGGCTGGTCGGGGTCAGCGTGGACAGCCACGGCAACCGCGCCTACCGGCTCAGCCTGCAGACCCGCGAGCAGCATATCCGCCGCGAGAAGGCCACCAGCAATGTCTGCACGGCGCAGGCGCTGCTGGCCGTCATGGCCTCGATGTACGCGGTGTTCCATGGCCCCAAGGGCCTGAAGGCGATCGCACAGCGTATCCATCGCAAGACCGTTCGGCTGGCCAAGGGCCTCGAGGCGGCGGGGTTCGAGGTGGAACCGGACACGTTCTTCGACACGATCACCGTCGATGTCGGGCTGTTGCAGCGCGGCGTGCTGCAGGCGGCGGTGCGCGAGGGCGTGAACCTGCGCCGCGTCGGCGACACGCGCATCGGCATCAGCCTCGATGAGTGCTCGCGCACCGAGGTGATCGAGGCCGTCTGGCGCGCCTTCGGCATCGACCAGCAGGACAGCGACTTCACGCCCGAATACCGCATCCCCGACGCGCTGCAGCGGAGCAGCGCCTACCTGACGCATCCGATCTTCCACATGAACCGGGCCGAGACCGAGATGATGCGCTACATGCGCAGGTTGGCCGATCGCGATCTTGCGCTCGACCGGGCGATGATCCCGCTTGGCTCCTGCACGATGAAGCTGAATTCGGCGGCCGAGATGATGCCGATCAGCTGGCCCGAATTCTCGCGCCTGCATCCCTTCGCCCCCGCCGACCAGGCGCAGGGGTACCGCCAGATGATCGATGACCTGTCGGCGAAACTGTGCGAAATCACCGGCTATGCCGCGATCTCGATGCAGCCCAATTCCGGCGCGCAGGGTGAATATGCCGGACTGCTGAGCATTTCCGCCTGGCACCGCGCCAATGGCGAAGGGCACCGCCGCGTCTGCCTCATCCCGATGAGCGCGCATGGCACCAACCCCGCCAGCGCCCACATGGTCGGCTGGGACGTGGTGGTGATCAAATCCGCCGGCAACGGCGATATCGACGTCGAGGATTTCCGCGAGAAGGCCGAGAAGCACTCGGAAAACCTCGCCGGCTGCATGATCACCTATCCGTCCACGCATGGCGTTTTCGAGGAAACCGTGCGCGAGGTCTGCGACATCACACACCGCCACGGCGGGCAGGTCTATATCGACGGCGCCAACCTCAACGCGCTGGTCGGGCTGTCGCGCCCGGGCGATCTGGGCGGCGATGTCAGCCACCTCAACCTGCACAAGACCTTCTGCATCCCGCATGGCGGTGGTGGCCCCGGCATGGGTCCGATCGGCGTCAAGGCGCATCTGGTGCCGCACCTGCCGGGCCACCCCGAGACCGGCGGCACGGAAGGCCCGGTCAGCGCGGCGCCCTACGGTGCGCCGTCGCTGCTGCCGATCTCGTGGGCCTATTGCCTGATGATGGGCGGCGCGGGCCTGACGCAGGCGACGCGGGTGGCGATCCTCAACGCCAACTACCTCGCCAAGCGTCTCGAAGGGGCCTATGACGTGCTCTACAAGGGCACCGGCGGGCGCGTCGCGCATGAATGCATCCTCGACGTGCGCCCCTTTGCCGACAGCGCCGGCGTGACGGTGGACGATATCGCCAAGCGGCTGATGGATTGCGGCTTTCACGCCCCCACGATGAGCTGGCCGGTCGCCGGCACGCTGATGGTCGAGCCGACCGAGTCCGAGACCAAGGCAGAGCTCGACCGCTTCATCGACGCGATGCTGGCGATCCGCGCCGAGATCCGCGACATCGAGGAGGGGCGCATCGACGCGGAAAACAACCCGCTCAAGCACGCGCCGCACACGATGGAGGACCTGGTCAAGGACTGGGACCGGCCCTACAGCCGCGAACAGGGCTGCTTCCCGCCGGGCGCCTTCCGCGTCGACAAGTACTGGCCGCCAGTCAACCGCGTGGACAATGTCTATGGCGACCGGCACCTCGTCTGCACCTGCCCCCCGCTGGAGGACTACGCCGAAGCGGCGGAGTGACCGACACAGCCTTCTCTGGCGGCGCGACGAATAAACGCCGGACCCTCAACAGGGCCCGGCGTAAAACGTCGCGCCGCCTTCAGCATCTCCAGTGGCGCCAAGCAAAGATCTGCCGGAACCTTCAACGTCGCGGTCGGCAACATCGCGTCGGGAACGGGCCTTCGAAACGACTGTGACCGGATGCTGGTCCCTGTCAGGGTCGCGCCGGCACGCAACTTTCCGTCGCGACCCATATCGGACCCGTCGCAGGCTTAGTCGGCCGATCGCCAGCCTGCGGCCCTGCCACCGCCCGGCACTGCAACCGGAAACCAACCTCTGCGTCAGGCCGAAAACCGTCCCGCAGGTGGCACCCGGACCACTGCCCCGTCAGTATTCCACGACGGCGCGGATGCTTTCGCCGTTGTGCATCAGCTCGAAGCCGTCGTTGATCTGGTCGAGGGTCAGCTTGTGGGTGATCATCG